>CBHTTW010000063.1:0-10722 GCA_966096025.1 uncultured Alphaproteobacteria bacterium
GGGTGAAGGGCGCCAATATCGCCCAGATGATCAATGTGCTGCAGGCCATGATCCTGACCGACAAGGAAAAGATGGTGCTGACCCCCACCTATCATGTCTTCGACATGTATCAGGCCTTCATGGGCGCGGCGCCGTTGCCGGCCGCGGTCAGCGGCCCGGACTATGTCCAGGGCGATAACCGCATGCCGATGGCCGATGTTTTCGCGGCGCGGGGCAAGGACGGCAAGCTGGTGCTGGCGATCGTCAATACCGATCCGGGCCATGCGGTGCAGGTGATCACCAACCTGACCGGCACCGCCCATGGCCGCATCCTTTCGGCCTTCGCCATGGACGCGCATAACAGCTTCGCCAATCCCAACATGGTGCGGCCGATTCCGTTCAGCAACAGCACGCAGGATGGGAAGATGTCTTTCGATATGCCTGCGAAATCGGTCGCGGTGGTGAAGCTGGATTAGCTACCTCGCACTGAACTTGTAGACCATGGTGTTGACGTAGCTTTGGCCCGGGTTCAAACGCGCGGTGGGAAAATCCGCATGATTGGGCGAATCCGGAAACACGCCCGGTTCCAGGCAGATGGCATCGCCTTGGCGATAGGCGCGGCCGCCTTTGCCGAAGAAGGTGCCGTCCATGAAATTGCCGGTATAAAACTGGATCCCCGGAGCGGTGACGCTCATTTCCATTGTGCGCCCCGATACCGGGTCCGATACCACCGCCGCCGGACGCAGGGCGCCCGCCGCGCCATCGACAATGTAATTGTGGTCGTAACCGCGGCCGAAGCGGATCTGCTGATCCTTGGCGTCGCGTATCCGTTCGCCCACCGGGCGGGGGGTGCGGAAATCGAACGGCGTGCCCGCCACCGCGCGGCGTTCGCCGGTGGGAATCAAAGTCGCATCGACCGGGGTGTACCGCGCCGCATGCAAGGTCACCATATTGCCCATCACATCGCGCGCGTCATTGCCCGACAGGTTGAAATAGGAATGATTGGTCAGGTTCAGCACCGTCGGCTTGGAGGTGGTGGCGCGGTATTCCAGCCGCAGCTCGTTTTGCTCATTCAGCGAATAGGTCGCGGTCACCTTCAACTCGCCGGGAAAACCCTCTTCGCCATCGGCGCTGACATAACTCATCACGACCTTGGCGTCGGCGCCGCTTGCAACCGAGTCGATTTTCCAGACGCGCTTGTCGTAACCGCGGGGGCCGCCATGCAAGGAATTGGGCCCGTCATTGGTCGCCAGACTGTATGTCTTGCCATCGAGCGCGAATTTGCCCTTGGCGATGCGGTTGGCATACCGGCCCACCGAGGCGCCAAAAAAATTCGGCCGGGTGAGATATTCCTGCGCCGTATCATAGCCCAGCACCACATCGTCCTTGCGGCCGGTCTTGTCGGGCACGATCAGGGACTGAAGCGAGGCGCCCAGGGTCATGATCTTGGCCGACATGCCCGCGCCATTGGTCAAAGTTACCGCTTCGATTTTGGCGCCGTCGGACAGGGTGCCGAAGGCCATCCTTGCCGCCGTGGCCGCCTCAGCGTTGCCCGCCGCCAGGATGGCGGCCGATGCGATGCCCAAAAATACGCCTTTCATGGTCCCTCCGGTTTTCTTGAGGGGGCACTATTCCGGCAAAAAGGATTGCCGACAAGCGGCGGCATTAAGAAGGGCTTTACGGGAAGATTAAGCGGCGGAGGGCAGGGCCTGGCCGGTCTGGGCGGATGCGCGATCGCCGGCGAAGGCTTCAAGGTCGGCGGCGGCGCGCAGCATCATTTCCGCATAGTCGGGCATGCCGGTCGCGACGGCCGCGGCATCGCGGAAGCGCTTGGCCAATTCCAGAGTATGACTTGCCTCAGGCATTTGCTGCTCCGACCCGACGGCGCCATCATGAGCTTTTCCGCAAAATCCGACAGATCGGGATTGTACCTAGGCGAAATGGCCGTAAACGGCGGCAACACGGCCCAAATCGGGACGATGTTAAGACAAAAAACAGCATGGCGATTTTCGCTAGGTACTACCCCTTATGGCGGCCGTTAATGCGCCCTCCTAGCTTTTGCGGACCCCCGGGCGAATTGTGGAGTTTGGCAGTGAGCGTGGACCGGCTTGTCTGTCTTGTGGAAGACGATGCGGACGTGCGGGCTTCCGCCAAACTGCTTTTGGAAACCACGGGCTATCGCGTGGCGGATTTTGCCAATGCGGAAGCTTTTTTACGCGCCACCGATGGCCGCGATGCCGCTTGTCTTGTGCTTGATTTTCAAATGGGAGGCATGACGGGGCTGGAACTTCTGGAAAGCCTGCGGTCGGCGGGTGTTCAAACTCCCGCCATCATCGTAACCGCGAACATCGGCAATCTCGAGGCGCGCTGCGCCCGCGCTGGCACATTGGCGGTGTTGCGCAAGCCTCCGGCGGCATCGGACATGCTGGGATGGATTGCCCGCGCCTGCGGCATCCATTAGCCGGCCCTTGCTGCGGCGCGGAACCACGCCCATGTCATGGTGTTGACACTGTCGCGCCGTTCCTGCGTTAACACACCGGTCTGAGAGACTGTCAGTGGCGGTTGTCCTGGCGCCCGCAGCGGCCTAATATTTATCGTAGACCACTGATTTGCTTCCTCTAATCTGGTGTTGCGTATCAGGACATCAGGACCGCCCCTGGAATGGAACAGACCATCTTTGTCGTCGATGATGACGCAGCCATCCGCGACTCTCTGCGCATGATGCTTGAGACGGCGGGTTACGGCGTGCGCGATTTCGCATCGGCGCAGGCCTTTCTTGCCGACCCGCATTTGGGGGGCGGCTGCCTGATCGTGGACATCCGCATGCCCGGCATGGGCGGGCTGGAACTTCAGGAAGAACTTGTCAGGCGCAAGGCCAATATTCCCGTGATCGTGATGACCGGTCACGCGGACGTACCCCTGGCGGTGCGCGCGATGCGGGCCGGGGCGATAGATTTTGTCGAGAAGCCTTTTGACCAGGAACGGATGCTGCAAAGCGTCTCCGATGCCCTGGCGGCGGGGGAACGCAGCCAGGGCCGGGCCGCGGAGGCCAAAGAGGCGCGGGACCTTCTCAGTCTGCTGACACCCCGCGAACGTGAAATTCTCGATCAGCTGGTGAAGGGGCACGCCAACAAGATTGTCGCGCACCAATTGGGCATTTCACCGCGCACCGTGGAGATACATCGCGCCAGCATCATGGAGAAGCTGCATGCGCGCAATCTGTCCAATGTCGTGCGCACGGCGTTGGCGGCATCCTGGGAAGTAAATTAGGCGGCCCCTGCGCCGCCAAGCCGCCTTAACAAATCCGCGCATTCTGTACTATCAAGGCTGGGAGTGGTTCCGGGCGATTTGCTGCCCCAGTGCCGCCACGGGGCCCTTGCATGCCGCATGATTCCGAATTGGCCTCGTCGTTGCTCCTGCGATGGGGAAGGGCGCTGGGCCGCCATCCTTTTTTGCTCGTGTTCCTGGCCGCGGTGATTCCGCGGGCGCTGCTGGGCGCCTTTGCGCCCTATGGCGGTCTGGATTGGCCCTTTGTCTACAAGATTGTGGCGGAGAATATCTATCTCAATCACTGTGTCTCGCAGTCGCCGCCTCTGAGCGCGGTTTGCGCCCCTCACTGGGGCGGCAATCAGCTGCCGGGATTCCCCGCCTTCGTCGCCCTGATGTGGTCGCTGTCCGGCAAAAGCGATCTGGCGGTACTGATCGGGCAGAGCCTTGTTACCGGCGCCGCGATTTGCCGGCTGACCTATGCGGCCCGAGAACTCTCAAACTGCAGGCACATAGCGCTCGCCATGGGTTTGGTGACCGCGCTGTCGCCGGTATGTCTGGGTTGGGCGCGATCCATGAATACCGAAGCACTCGCGCTTGCGACCACAATCTGGGTGCTGGCGGAGCTGTTTCTGTCTGTTGCGCGTCAGCGGTTGCGAATTTGGCCTTTGGGTATCGCGCTTGCCTGCGCCGCCTTTATCAGGTTTGACAACGCGCTTTTGTGTTTTCTGGTTGTGGTTTGCGCCTTTGCCATTCACCGGCCCGGCGAAGCGCTCCGCCGGGGATTCGCGGTCGCGGCGGTGTTCGCGATTCCGCTTCTGCTATGGACGGTGCGCAGTGTCGCCGCCGGGCTGCCGCTGGTTCCGAGCGTGAATGTTGCACCCACGATACAATCGGGCGGACCTGTGCTTTTTCCGCCGGGCATGAAGAAATATTATATGTCGTGGCTCGCCAACGCCACGGATCAGAGAACCTTTTCCATTCCCGTATACAACGGCACATATCACGAAATGCATGTTCCCGGCCATGTGTTCGACACCGAGCATGAGCGCGACCGCGCGCATTTTCTTTTGTCAAAACTTGCGAAACAGATCAACAAGCCGATCCCCAGGGAGATCGACGATGAGTTCGGCGCCATGGGGGCGGAGCGTTATGCCCGCAATCCCCTGCGCCAGATCATCTGGCTGCCCTTGTCGCGGCTGGCAACCATGTGGATCAATCCGTTTTACAGCTGGGGACTTCCGATCGGTTTCGAAAAGGCGGAGGTAACGATCGCCATGGCGCGCCGGCTCAATGCCGGCGGTCCCGGCGCGGTCGTCCAAGCCGCGCTTGATAACCCCGTTGTCGCGGCAGGCAAGGCGGTTGCGAACGGGTATCTGCTGGTTCTCCTGGCGGCATTTCTGGTATTGCCGCTCCTCTTTTTCCGTACCCCGCCGCCATCCTATGTGTGGACGGTGTTCCTGCTGGCGCTGACGCTGGTCCTTGTCAGGTCTCTGTTTCTGGTTTCGCTCGCCCAAGTGGAAACCAGGTACATTGTCGAATGCGTGCCCGCCATTGAAGCGGCCGTCATTCTGGGATTGGCCGCCCGCCGGAGAAAATCGCTTCCGTGAGGCGCCCGTTTTATTCCTTGAATATCCAGAAGCGGCCAAGGACGAATAAAGTGAGTGTGTAGACACTCATGCCGCAGATCTGCGCCGCCAGCCGAAGCGCGGGGTCGGGGCCCAGAATGTGGCCCGCGATGGCGAGAGCGGCCTGATTCAAGGCGAAGGCGATCGCGGCGGCGGCGAAAAACATCGGTGCGGCGGTTCGCGCCGGCCGCCGGCTGCGGAAGACGAACTGGCGGCTCAGGGTAAAGCTCAGGCAGATGCCTACGGCATAGCCCGCGGCATTGGCCATCGCGGGCCGCACATGCAGGCCAATGTCGAGAAACGCGATTATGCCCAGCCCAACCAGCGTATTGGCCAGGCCGACCAGGCCGAAGCGGAAAAACCGGGCAAGCTCTTCCAGCGCAGGATGAAGAAGCCGTCTTGAACCGGGCTCCGCCTTGGATTTCGTTTTCGCGTCCGGCATGTCTTGCGGCAGAGGTTGGGGGGCGGACCTTGGGACCTGTATCTTCCAAGATAGATCAACTATGCTGCGCGGGCTGGCAAGATAAAAATAGCCGGATGTCGGGGATCAAGGAAAACCAGAAAATGCGCAGGCGCACCGCGGTCCCCGGCTGATGATGAACATCACTGGGTGCCCATGAAGCTTTTGGTTCGCCATCGCGTCGTCGCCTTCACCATGGCCCTGGCCGCGGTGACCTATCTCGACCGCGTTTGCATCGCGGTGCTCGCCCCCAAGATCAGCGCCGAGCTTTCTCTGTCGCGTATCGAGATGGGCTATATTTTCAGCGCTTTCGCGGTCGCCTATGCCGCTTTCGGGGTGCCGGCCGCCTGGTGGGCCGACCGTGACGGCGCCCGGCGTGTGCTGACCTGGGTGGTGCTGGTCTGGTCCGGCTTCACCATGGCCACCGCCGCGGCCTGGAATTTCGTATCGATGGCGGTCATCCGCTTTTTGTTCGGTATCGGCGAAGCGGGCGCCTGGCCGTCGGTGGCGCGCGTTTATTCGCGCTGGATTCCGCTGGCCGAGCGCGGACGCATCCAGGGAATCTTCTTTGCCGGGGCGCATTTGTCGGGCGGGCTGACGCCGCTGGTGGTTGCCGCCATCGCGGGCTGGCTGGAGTGGCGCGCCATATTCGTCGTGTTTGGGCTGGTCGGCATGGTGTGGGCGCTTGGCTGGTATGCCTGGTTCCGCGATGAACCGCGCGACCATCCGTCCGTTCCGGCGGACGAACGCGACCATATCGAGGCGACGCGCGGCCTTTCCGTCGCCAAAAGTCAGGGCAGCTGGCTGGCGGTATTCAAGACGCCGACCGTGGCGCCGCTTTGCGTGCAAGCCTTCGCCAACAGCTATGGCTTCTACTTTTTCATCACCTGGCTGCCGACCTATCTGGCGCAGGCGCATGGCATGAAAGG
The DNA here is from genome assembly GCA_966096025.1 of uncultured Alphaproteobacteria bacterium. Lineage (GTDB taxonomy): Bacteria > Pseudomonadota > Alphaproteobacteria > Micropepsales > Micropepsaceae > Rhizomicrobium. The sequence goes on from CBHTTW010000063.1 coordinate 6,264, forward strand.
GGCGGAGCTGGCGATCTTCTCCGGCCTGCCCTTGATGCTGAGTTTTGTCGCCGACCTCACGGGCGGCGAGGGTTCGGACAGGCTGGCGCGCATCTTTTCCCTGCGTGCGGCGCGGCGGGCATTCGGGGTCGGGGGGTATGTGTTGGCGGCGACCGCGATTTTCCTCGCCACGCAATTACAGATCGGCTTTGTGGCGGGATTTTTGATCGCCATCGGCGGCGCTTGTTCGATGCTGACCCTGGCGCCGGCCTGGGCGACCGCGGTCGATGTCGGCGGCCGCCATGCCGGTGTGACAGCCGGTGTCATGAACACGGTCGGGCAGGTTGGCGGCATTCTCAGCCCGCTCGTCCTGGCTTATCTGGTGGACGCCACCAATGATTGGAATCTTCCGCTGCTGGTGCTTGCGGGCATCTACGCCCTTGCGGCCGTTGCCTGGTTGACGGTCAATCCGGACCAGCGGGTCGAGAGCTAGGCCGCGCCCAATGATGGCAAAAGTAAGGCACGCGTAATCGGGCGCCCCTTCGGCAAGCGCGCTTTGACAGAAAGCAAAGCGACCGGCAGACTTCGCGTTAGCTCACGACTTCCAATGCCTTGCCTTCTTAAGACTCCCCGCAAGGGGAGGCTGCGCGTGCTCAAGAACAAGAACAATAAGTCCGGGGAAGATCGCATGCTGGGTAATGAGGCCGGTGCGCCGCGCCAGACCCTGTCGTTTCTCGACGGCTTGGTGATCGTCGTGGGCATGGTGGTGGGGATCGGCATTTTCGCGACCCCGTCCATGGTCGCGCAATTCGCCGGCAGCAGTTTCAGCTATCTCGCTTTGTGGCTTGTGGGCGGCGCGCTCGCCCTGGTCGGCGCGCTTTGTTATGCGGAACTCGCCACCGCCTTTCCGCATGCGGGCGGGGAGTATCATTTCCTCTCCCGCGCCTATGGCCGCGGCTGTGCGCTGATGTTTGCCTGGGCCCGATGCACTGTCATTCAAACCGGCGCCATCGCCCTGGCTGCCTTTATCTATGGCGATTATGCGCAAGGCGTCTTGCCGTTGGGATCCGAAGGCCCGGCGATCCATGCCGCCATCATCATCGTGATCTTCACCGCCATCAATATCGCCGGAACGATGCAAGGCAAGACCGCGCAACGGATATTCACCGTCATGGACGTCACCGCCCTGCTGATGCTGGTGGTGGCGGGCGGGGTGATCGCGTTCACCCGGGAAGCGGCGATGCCCGCGGTCTCTCTCCCCGGCGCCGGCGGTTCCGGCATGCTGGGGTTGGCGATGGTGTTTGTCTTTTTGACGTACGGAGGATGGAACGAAGCCGCCTATATTTCCGCCGAATTGCGCGACGGAAAACGAAACATGGTGCGGGTTCTGGCGCTCAGCATCCTTGCCATCACCGCAATCTATTTCCTGGTAGCCTATTCGTATCTGTATGTGATGGGTTTCGAAGGCTTGCAGAAATCAACCGCCGTCGCCGCGGATGTCATGCGGACGGCGTTCGGTCCGGCCGGGGCAACCCTGATCGCGCTGCTTGTCTGCGGATCGGCGATCAGCACTTTGAATGCAATGATCTTCACCGGCGCCCGTGTCTATTACGCACTCGGCAACGATCTGCCGGGCCTGAAATTCTTCGGCATCTGGAGCGCGCGAGGCGAAAATCCGCGAAACGCCTTCCTGCTGCAAGGCGCCATCGCACTGGCGCTGGTGGTATTGGGCGCCTTTTCGCGCAACGGGTTCAAGACCATGGTGGAATACACCTCGCCGGTGTTCTGGCTGTTCATGACCATGGTCGCGGTATCGATCTTCATCTTCCGCAAGCGGGATCCCGCACCCGGACATTCCTATCGCGTGCCCTTTTATCCCCTTGCGCCGATCATTTTCACCGCGACCTGCGTCTACATGCTCTATTCCAGCCTGGCCTATACCGGCACGGGCGCCTTGTTCGGCGTGGGCGCGCTGCTGCTGGGAACACCGCTTTTGCTGCTCAACCGGAGCGCGGCATCCGTGCGCGGGGCGGCGGAATGAAATTGTCGAGAGTAAACCGATAAACCAATAGGAGGGATCATGTCGCTGAAATTCGTCCTGCGGTCGCTGACCGCTTCATGTATTGCAGTGCTGCTGACTTGCGGTGCGGTGGCGCAGCAAGCCAAGCCCTTCGAGCCGACCGTCGGCCAGCAGGGAAAAGACGTGGTGTGGGTCCCGACGGCCCAGGGCCTGGTGGACCGCATGCTGGACATGGCGAAGGTTACGGCCGCCGACTATGTCATGGACCTGGGTTCGGGTGACGGCCGCACGGTCATCACTGCGGCCAAGCGCGGCGCCAAGGCGACGGGCATCGAATACAATCCCGACATGGTCGCGTTGTCGCGTCGCAATGCCGCCGCCGCCGGCGTCGGCGAAAAGGCCGAATTCATCCAGGGCGATATTTTCAAGACCGATTTCAGCAAGGCGACGGTGATCACCCTGTTCCTGTTGCCCGATCTCAATCTGCGCCTGCGGCCGATCCTGTTGGAGATGAAGCCGGGCACGCGCGTGGTGTCCAACTCCTTCGATATGGGCGAGTGGACGCCGGACCAGGAGGTTTCCGCCACGGGTGAATGCCAAAGCTGGTGCCGGGCCATGTTGTGGATCATTCCCGGCAAGGCGGCCGGTACTTGGAAAATGTCCGGCGGCGAGCTGAAGCTGACCCAGAATTTTCAAATGCTTTCCGGCACGATCGGGATAAATGGCGGCAATTTGCCGATCTCCAACGGCAAGATGAACGGTAACCAGATATCCTTCATGGTCGGCGACCGGTCCTATAAGGGCAGCGTCAACGGCAACCGGATGGAAGGCACCCATTCCGACGGCGGCAAATGGCAGGCGACAAAAAGCTGAGAGGAGCGGTCGCCGAAGGCGACAAAACGGTCCAGCGGACCGTTTTGAGCGACGAGCGCGCCGAGATTGAGCGAGGCGCCGGGGAAAGCTGACTTTTTCCGGTTTCGGTCGGCGGTGGGGAAAGCTCAGGCCGCCAGGCGCCGACCGCAATCCAGGGGCAGTTCGACGGACACCATGGTGCCGAAGCCTTCCCGGCTTTCGATCTTCACCCGGCCGCCATGCTTTTCGACCAGGGATTTGACCAGCGCCAGGCCCAGGCCGGTACCTTCGCGCGCCCGCATGGGATCATTCTCGGCCTGCTCGAAGGGCATGCCGATGCGCTCCAACGTCTTTCCGGGGATGCCGATACCGGTGTCGCGAACCGCCAGGTGCAGGGTTCCTTCCTCCGCCTTGATGCTCAGCGACACCGCGCCGCCCTTGGGCGTGAACTTCACCGCATTGGATAGCAGGTTCAGCAGAATCTGCTTCACCGAGCGGGGATCGGCGATCAACATCGGCAAATCGTCCGGTATGCTCGCGGTCAGGGTGACGCCGGTCTCCTGGGCGCGGCGGCGTGTCATCTCCAGGCACGAGGCCACCGACTCGGCGACATCTACGGGGCGCGGATCAAGGACGAACTTGCCCGCCTCGATCTTGGACAGATCGAGGATATCGGTGATCAGGTTCAGCAGGTGCTGACCGGATTCGTTGATAAGAACGGCATACTCCTCGTAGCGCGCATGCATCGGCCCAAACAGGCGCGAGCGCATCGTGTCGGAAAAGCCGATAATGGCGTTGAGCGGGGTGCGCAGCTCATGGCTCATATTGGCGAGGAATTCGGACTTGACCTTGCTGGCGGCCACCGCCGCTTCCTTGGCGCTGAGATTTTCCACCAGCTCCAGCTTGAGCCGCTCGCGCTCCAGGGTCGCGTCGCGGAACAGGCTGACGGTGCGCGCGAACTGGCCGAATTCGTCCTTCCGATCCTGCATGGGGATCACGCGTTTCATGTCGCCATCGATCACCGCTTCCATGGCGTTGGTGAGGGTGCGCAGCGGCCGGATCACACGCTGGAAGATCAGCACAAAGGCCAGGGCGGCGATCGCGACAGCGACAAAGATCAGGATCAGCGCACCGAGGAAACGGTGGTGCGCCATGTTCATCTGCTCTCTGAGATGGCTCCTGGCCTGTTCAAAGGCAACCCGCGCGACATTGGTGAGGGCGCTGAGTCCCTGGTTGGATTGCTGCATCCAGGTTTCGGCTGACAGGGAGGGCTGCATCCCCCGGTTCAGCCGCGTCAGGATCGCGTCATGCTTTCCCACCTGCTGGACGAAATATATTTGCTGGGCCCGCGCCACCGCCTTGCCGAGGGTTTCGGGAAAGGCGGGATTGTCGGCCGCGCCACGGATGACGCTCCAAGGCGAGGCGGCGGCCACCTTCATTTCCGCGAATTGGACGCGGTCTTTTTCGGTAAGCGGCGCGGTGCGCTCCATGGCCCGGGCGAGCACCGCGCGGTCGATGCCGGCCTGATGGCGCACCGCCATGGCGATGTTGCCCGCCTTCATCATCTCGTCGATGAAGGAATCGATGCCCGACAACCGCAAGGACAGG
>CBHTTW010000064.1:0-10702 GCA_966096025.1 uncultured Alphaproteobacteria bacterium
TGGGACTTGCACCCATAGAAGCCAAAGTCCGGGATGACGACAGTATGGTCGTACCTAGAGATCAGAAAATGTGCGATTGCCAGGCAGTCGGCATCACCTAGCTCCGCTCGATTGAGGCGCGCAAGAATTGTACCGTTAAAGGTAAGTGTGTTCGTGGTGTTAAGGATGCGGTCGAGCAGTGGTGATACGAGCAGATCTGAAACCTTGTCGTATGCCCAAATATGGCCTGGAGTTGATTTCTTATCCGGAGGAGGTATCAGGCGGTCGAGTGATTTCGGTTTGCTTAGGAGGGCCCGAAGAATAAAGGAAAGTCCGGTCTCTTTGGTCAGAGTACTAGATCCAGCAGGGTACAAGGCGTCAATTGTGGCCGCGAAATCGCGAGCCTGACGATAAGTGATGGCCTTTAACGGATTAAAAGTGTGCTCTCGGAGATCAAAATGGGTCACAAGCCAATTCTTTGGAAAGCTAAAATGTGCGCTGAGTTCGTCAATCAGCGGCCCGTCATCAATGATTAAAAATCGCTCGGGCTTACGGTCGAGAATGTGGTCGATAAGGATCGACTTGTCTTTGCCGACAGAAAGAAAGTTCATGGAGTATGGGTTGGTGAAACAGAGCTTCGCTTTGCAAAGGTGTTTCCGCCAACCCGGAAACAAAACGAAGAACTGGTTCAACACAACTATACCAGTGAATCGTGGAGTTTGTGTCGCGCTCAGGCGCGCAGGACAGTGAACCGTCCGCACCAAGTCCGTCGTTGTGCGCGAAGCGCCACGACCCCACGCATGCCCTTGAGCGTCAGCGTGGTGAAGCCTCTCCGGTAGGAGGGCTGAAAAGGCGTGGGGTCGTGGCGTGAGCCCGACGGACTTGTGTGCGGAAATGCTGCCGATTTTCGGAACGTGGTACGGCATACAGCATGTATAGGCCTATGCCGGAGAAAAAATGGCCGGGGTGTTTATCCCCGGCCAAGTCGCTCCCTATTAAGGAGCGGCGTGTGTTTGTCGTTTAGAGACCTTGTCGCGCATCCATTCTTCGATCTCTTCCTCTACCCACCCGACTCTTCCGGGTCCGAGTTGCACCCTTGCGGGAAACTTCCCGGCCTCTTCGAGGCGGGCAATGTGAGCGAAGGAATAAAGAACTTTCTCGCGTACTTGCTTCTTCGACAAAAACTTCATCGCGAACTCCCGTGTGGGAGGTTCGCGAACCTCGGGTTGATGCCCTAGGCGATGGAACTCTAGCCGATCTTAACTTCCCCCGTAAGCCAGCTCTCGTACTTCGCGACTGCAGCACGCATCTCGGGAAGGTAGTCATACCGGTTATAGATTCGGTCCATTCCGGAGTGAGTCCCGGAAATGTGATTGATGTACTTCTCTGCGACTTCCCTGCTGATGCCGAGCCGCGCCCAGTTCGACCGAAGGGTGCGGCGAAGATCGTGGAGGGTCCAATTCTCTACTCCACACGCGGCGTCGAGCCGCGCCTTGGCCTTCGAGAAGCCCGCATACGAAAGGTGGTGCAGGTAAGGTTTCGCCATCCTGGGGAACGGGAAGGTGTGTTGGAGTTTGTTCTTCGTCAGGCTATCGGGCAGGGTGATTAGATCGCCCTTCACCATCGTCTTCGGGTCGATCTTTGAAGTTTCGCCGGGGCGCTGGCCGCAGAGAATGAGCAGCTTCACGACCCGGCCGAACGCGTCATCGGGCGCGGCGTTCCAAACCTTGACCAGCTCCTTATCGTCAAGGATGCGGTCTTTCGATTTGCTGGGCGGCGGCGTTTCCATCCGCTCGATGGGGTTCTTGTCGAGATAATGCTTGCGGTAGGCCCACCGGACGAACGCGCGGAGATAGACGAAGGCGTGGTGAAGCTCCGCCTTGCGGTCAGAAAGCCGGTCTAGGGCCTTTTGGAAGTCATGGGGCGGTATTTTATCCATGTGGGTACGGCCGAAGCGAAAATGCTTCTTAAGGTGCCGCTTGTAACTCTTATAGGTCGAGGGCCGGTTCTCCTGCCGGACGTGCTCAAGATACTCGTCCAGGGCCTTATCCCAGGGCCTAGAGACCACCTGGCTCTTGCCTAGGGTGTATTGCGCCAAGATCACCTTGGCCGCTGTACGGGCATCTGCGAGCCCGAGGATAGTCACGCGGCCGATAGTCTCCCTTGTGCGGCGCGCGCCGTGCGTCAGGACGTAGCTTTTAGTCCCTCCCTCGCTGACCCGGACGCCGAAGCCGGGTAGAGTGTCGTCGTAGTGGATTACAGCGCCGCTTTCGGGTGCTTTGAGCGCGCGGATGCTGATGTCGGTCAGCCTCATTTGTCTCTTCCTTGTCTCGGCCGGTGGCCGGGTAGCCGTGGTTTCAAGTGCTGCGCGATGACGATTGTAATTCGCCTAAGTCTTTGAAACTACGTTCGGAATGACAAGCTATGAGCAAGGGTGAGAAGCTCGAAAAAATAAATCATAATCCCTTGGTCGGCGGTTCAAATCCGTCCGGTGCTACCATTAATTTCCGCGCATGCTGCGCGGAAATTAATGCCAAGCCCACCCGCCGCGACAGCGGAAGGAGGGCGGGCGCGCCATGCGAAAACACAGGCCTCGGTGTATGCACGCACAAGCATTTGTGCGGAAAAAACCTCAACCGCAGCGCGATTTCAAAAGTTAACCAAAGGTAAATTTTTCCTTTGCATGGCCGGCAAGGCGCGCCACGATGGGGCCATGCGGAACCTCCTTCCCAAAAGCGTGGCGCAGCTCACCGGTGTCCTGGTGACGGCCATTGTCGCCTTCGGCGCGGACATCGATGTCTATTATGCCATGCCGCTGGGCGTGTTCGCCGGCGCGACGGCGATCTTCTTCGTCTCGCTGTCGGAAATGAAGCGGACGGTGCCCGTCAAATCGCGCGTCAAATAGTGCGCGCTATCAGGCCGTATCCGGCGGGATGTTGTTGAGCGCGGCTTCCAGCTCCTGGAAGCTGGGCTGATATTCCGACGGCACGCTGCCGCGGCCGATTTCCACCGACACTTGCGCGGCATTGCCGTGCAGATGCGCCACCAGGATATCGCGGATCACGTGATAGAACAGCGCGTCCTCGTCGATCACCGCCTTCAGGCGGGTGCCCATCGGGCCGACAATGCCATAAGCCAGGAAGACGCCCAGGAAGGTACCGACCAGCGCCGAGCCGATCATTTCGCCCAGCACTTCCGGGGGCTCGCTGATCGCGCTCATGGTTTTGATGACGCCCAACACGGCGGCGACGATGCCCAGCGCCGGCAGGCCGTCGGCCATGGCTTGAAGCGCATTGGCGCCCACCAAGGCTTCGTGATGGTGTTTTTCCAGCTGTTTTTCCATGGCGGTTTCGACCTGATGCGGGTCTTCCAGGCTCATGGTCATCATGCGCAGCGTGTCGCAAATGAAATCCAGCGCGAAGTGATCTTTGCAGATCTTGGGATAGCGTTTGAAAATCGAGGATTCGTCCGGCTTTTCGATATGCGCTTCCAGCGCGATCAAGCCCTTGGACTTCATCGTCTTGGTCAGCAGGAAAAGCAGGCAAAGCAGGTCGTTATAGTCCTTGGGCTTCCATTGCGGGCCGGAGATCACCTTGCCCAGCGAGCCCATGATTTTCTTCATATTGTACATCGAGCCGGCGATCAGCATGGCGGCGACGGCGGCGCCGAAAATGGTGAGCATTTCGTGCGGCGCGGCATGGATCACCACGCCCAGCGAACCGCCGGTCATCAGGTAACCGCCGAACACGCAGGCGAAGAGAACGACGACGCCGCCAATCTGAAGCATGAAAAAGCCCGCAAAATCCTGGGCGGCAGTATTAACGCCAGGGCTTAAGGAGGCGTGAATTGCCCCCGTTTTGCGGGGCTTAAAACCTTAACGCTTGGTGACCGCCAAGGACTTAGAGCCGCTAATGCGTCTCCGCCAGCCGCCGGGCCACCAGGGCCGCCAGTTCCGCCGCGACCTTTTCCCCCATCCGCGCGTCATCGTCCTCGGCGCGGGCGGCGCGGGCGATGGCCGAGGCATGCAGTGCCACGATGGTGGCATCCAGCGGTTTTTCCGCGCGCTCCATATCGTCCATGTAGCGGCAAAGGATTTCGGCGATCCGGCCGGTGGTGATCATGCCGGCGGTTTCCGCAAAACCGCGAATCTCATGCACGATCGCGAACAGTTTTTTCATGTCATGCGCGGCGGATTCCATCTCCTCGACATAACCGAGGATGGCGGCGCGCATGGGCGGTATCGCGGCTTCCATCGCCACTTGTGCCTTGGCGGCGGTCTCGGCCGAGCGCAGGGTCAGCAGGGCGCGCGCCGCCGCCGGCTTGCTGAGGATCTGGGGATAGGCTTCGGGCTCGATAAATTGGGCGGCGACCCGGCGTTTTTTGGACATCAGCGCGCCTCCGCGGCTTGAAGATCATCGGCGCGGCGCCAGGGCCCGGTATACAGGTCGTCATCCTGATGGCGCCGGCGGTCAGGCCCGAAATAGTTGTCGCAGCGCACAAAGGCGCGCGGCCGTTCCAGTATTTCGGTGATGCGCGCGAACAGATTCTGGGCGGTGACCGGCTTGGCGAGGATCTCGGTGACCCCGGCGTCGCGCGCCGCCTCCACCCGGTACTTTTCCGTGTGACCGGTGATCATGATGATCGGCACAAAGGGATTGGGGCTGTTCTGGTCGTTGCGCAGATGGCGGGTCAATTCCAATCCGTCGATCGGCCCCATGGCAAGGTCGGTCAGTATCAGATCGATTTTGCGTTCGCGCAGCACTTCCAGGGCGGCCTGGCCATGAATCGCCTCGCCGACGTCCTTGATGCCCAATGTGTTCAGCAAGGCGCGCAGCAGAGAGCGCATATGCGTATTGTCTTCGACAATAAGCGCCTTGAGGCTCTCCAGTCCGGCCGCCATTCGCCCTTCCGCCATGCGGCCGCAGGCCGCTGAAATCCAGCAATTAGCTGTAACTGTGGGGTATTTTTCCGAAATCTATAACGCGGAAGTTATGGAAGGGTTACGGAAAAGTTTCCGGCATCGCATAGCGGACAGTTCCTTAGGCTTGCCTTTTGCGCCTTTGACCGCTAGCGAAAATCTGATGAACGCATCACCCCAAGATTTGACCGGCAAGGAACCGGGCGCCGCCTGGCGAGTCCGCTTGGAAACACCGGCGGATGAGGCGCAAGTCGAGGCGCTGAATGCCGAAGGTTTCGGGCCCGGCCGTTTCGCCAAATCCGCCTATCGGCTGCGCGAGGGTGTGGCGCCGGTCGCCGCTCTGTCTTTTGTCGCCGTCGAGAAAATGCCGGACGGCGGGGAAGTCTTGCGCGGCTCGGTGCGTTTTTGGCCGATCCGGGTCGGCGGACATGAGGAATTGTTGCTGGGTCCGCTGGCGGTTCAATCGGATCAACGCGGCCGCGGCATCGGCATCGCCCTGATGCAGGCGGGCATCGCGGCGGCCCAGCAGGGGTCGTGGCGCGCCATCCTGTTGGTGGGCGATGAACCTTATTACACCAAGGTGGGCTTTTCGCGCCTGCCGCCGGGACGGGTGAAGTTCCCCGGGCCTGTGGATCAGAACCGTATTCTGGGTCTGTCGCTCAAAGCGGGCGAACTGCTCACGCTGTCGGGGGAAGTTCGCCGCGCCCAGATCGATGAGCCGGTCTGTGCGGATGGCGCGGGTACCGGCTGATCTGCTCTTCAGCGGTCCGGCGGCTCGCCCAAGCTCGCCGCGCGTTCGCCCTCTCGCAGGTCCATCAGGACCTGCTCGCGCGCCTATCGGCGCACCGGGCTAACGCCCTTCGAGTTTCCAAGCAAGTAAAAGTGCGCCCACGATCAACAGCAGCGCCAGCCATTGCGGCAACAGCTTTTCCTGCTCCAGGGCGGTGACGCGATAGGCGCCGTTGCTGCGCAGCCCGATCCAGTTGGAGCCACTGGCACTGTCGTCGGCACCGACCCGCCGGACCTCGGGCACGCCGTCTTCCAGCCAATGCACACTGCCGCCGCCCGCTTCGGCATCGGCTTTCAAGACTTCGTCGGTGGCGCGCATATCGGCCACTTCCTTGGGATTGAGCGGTCCCGCCGCGGTGACGGTGGAAAGAATGCCGTCGGTGGCGCGGTAAAGACCCAATTCTCCGCCCTTGGTCTCGGCGCGCCAGATGCCGGGCTCGATGCGGGTCAAGGGCAGGTCCACCACCTTGCCCGACGGCATGGTCAGTTTCACCGCCGGGGTTTGCTTGGCCATGGTGCGGCGGGTGATGCGGACGGTGTCGCCGACAATCGCCGCCGACAAAGCTTCCGATTCCAGTTCCGGCTCTTTCATCAGCCAATGTGCCAGGCGGCGCAGCAGCTCCGCCTGCGGTCCGCCGCCTTCAAAGCCGCGCGCCCACAGCCAGGCCTGATCCGACATCAACTCCGCCACCCGGCCTTTACCCACCCGATCCAGCACCAGGAGCGGACGATTGCCGCTGCCCGACATCACGGTCTGGCCCGCCACCTTGTTGGCGCCCAGGATGCGGAACCAGCGGCCCCAACTCGGCGGCGTCTTGTCCTGGTTGCGTCCCGCAAGTTCGCGAGTCACCGGATGCGCCAGGCCGTCTTCCGTCAGCATGGGCTTGAAGGGCTGGGTGATGACCTCGCCGGTCGGCTGGACCGGCAGCACCTGGCTGAGCGGCGTGCGGTAGATGCTTTCGATGCCGGCAAATTCCGGGCCCGAGGAGATCAGCAGCGCGCCGCCCTCCGAAACATAGGAGGCGAGATTGAGAAAATAGGCCAGCGGCAGCACGCCGCGCTCGCTATAGCGGTCGAACACCACCAGGTCGAAGGAGCCCAGTTTCTCCTGAAACAATTCGCGCGAGGGAAAAGCGATCAAGGACAATTCGTTGATCGGGGTAGAATCCTGCTTGTCCGGCGGACGCAGGATGGTGAAATGCACCAGATCGACAGACGGATCGGCCTTGAGCAGATTGCGCCACACCCGCTCGCCGGCATGGGGTTCGCCGGATACCAGCAGAACCCGCAAACGGTCGCGCACGCCGGAAATGGTCACCACCGCGTGGTTGTTTTGCGCCGTCAGTTCGGCGGGACCGGGCCCGGCCGACAGTTCGACCAGATTTTCGCCTTCATGCGACACCGGCACGCGCACATCGGTGTCCTTGCCCACCGGCACGGTGCGTGAACCGAATTGCTTGCCGTCGATGCGGATGTCGAGCATGGCGCTGGTCTCGCCGCCGCCGCCCAGATCGTCCACCCGCAGCCGCAAGGTCGCCCATTGTCCGACAATGGCGAAGCGCGCGGCATTCAGTACGGTGAGCTTGCGGTCGCGTTCGCCGCGCGATCCCGCCACCAAAACCTGCAGCGGCGCCTTCAAGGACATGGCTTCCGGGGTCGGCGCGTCATGCACCTGGCCGTCGGTGATCAGGATGGCGCCCGCCACCCGTCCTTGCGGAACATCGGCCAGGGCCGCGTTCAAGGCGGCGAAAGCCTGGGTGCCGTTATTCTCGCCGGTGGCGGTGGTGGTGATGCTGGTCTCGCGCAACACCAGGCCGGGTTGTTGCGCCAATATTTTTTTGATCTGTGCCCGCGCCGCTTCGGCTTGGGCCGCGCGCTTTCCCAGCGCCATGCTCTGCGACCGGTCGGTGACGATTACCGCCACATCGTTCAGCGGCGCGCGTTGCTCCTTCACCAGCATGGGCCCTGCCAGCGCGAACAACAGCACCGTGAAAGCCAGGCCGCGCGCCCAGGCGCCCCGGGCGCGCACCGCGAAACCATAAAGCGTGATCAGCAACGCCAGCGCGACCAGCACCGCCAGGGCGGAAAGCGGAATGACCGGGGCAAAGGCCAGCCTGGTCATTGCGGCACCCGCTCATTGCCCAGCCGCTGCAACAAGGCCGGGGCATGCACCACATCGGCTTTGTAGTTGCCGGTCAGGGCATACATCACCAGATTGATGCCGAAGCGGAACGCCATCTCGCGCTGCAATTCCCCGCCCGGCGAGGGTGTGGACATGAAACGGCCATTGGCATCCACCGCCCAGGCGCTGGCCCAGTCATTGCCGCCGACAATCACCGGCGACACACCATCGCCGCCGCGCGCGGGCGGCGCGCCGTTCTTGGGCGCGGGCGGCAAGGCCTCGACCCACAATTTGCCGCCGCTCCAGCGCCCGGGAAAATCGCGCAGGATGTAAAAAGTCTTGGTCAAGACATGATCGGCCGGCACCGGTTCCAGCGGCGGCAGATCCAGCGCCGCTGTCAGCCGCCGCAAGGTCTGTTCGCCCGGCGAGGCGGGACCGCGCACCGCGCCCAGGGTGAAATCGCGGGTATCGAACAGGATGGTGCCGCCGTTGCGCATGTAATCGGCGACGCGCGACAGGGCTTTGGGCGAAAGGCTTTTGGCGCGCGGGTCCATCGGCCAGTAGAGCAAGGGATAAAGCGAAAGATCGTCGCGCTCCGGATCCACGCCCATGGGATCGGGCGGCTCATAAGAGGTGCGGGCCCTGAGCATATAGCTCAGACCCGTCAGGCCCGCCTGACTGACCGAATCCACATCGGCCAGTCCTGTCTTCACATAGGCCAGATGGGTGTCCAACGCCGCCTTCTCGCTTGTCGGGCCTTGCGCCCGCGCCTGGGGAACGAAAAGCACAAAGGTCAAAAGGATGGCGGACGCCCATCTCAGCTTGCGCGGGGTGAAGCCGCGCAGCAGCAGCGAGATCAGCGCATCGAGCAAGAGCAGCGCCATGGCGGCGGCCAGCAGATAAGGCTCCAGCGCGCGGGCATGGGTGTTGCCGTAAGCCTGCAGGCCGCTGCCGGGCAATGGCGTGAGACGATCCCCGGCGCGCACCACATTCAGCGCGCTCTCTACTTCATGCGCGCCATACAGGCCCGGCGGACGCCGCGGCGAAACCCGCACTTGCGAAAATCCCTTGGCCGGAATCGGCGTGACATCGGCGGGCGGCGCCATGGCATGGCCGAATCCGTCCAGCAGCGAGACCGGCGGCAGGCTGGTCAGTCCGGCCAGCTCGCGCGCCGGCGTGCCCGCCGACAGCGCCAACAGCCGCTTGAGCATGTCGACATAAAGGCCCGACAGCGGCAGGGTCGACCAACCCGGACTGGCGGAGGTGTGGAACATCACAATCCAGCCCGCGCCAAGGGCCTGGGCGGTGATCAGCGGCGTGCCGTCGGCCAATTGCGCCCAGGTGCGGTTTTGCGCCTCGGCCGAAGGCTCGGCCAGCACCTGGCGCGTCACCGTCACTTCGGTGGGCGTTTCCAGACCATTGAAGGGACTGGTGGCAGTGAATGGCGCCAGGCGCTGCGCCGTGGACCAGGCCATGGCGCTGCCCAGATAGCGTCCGCCCACCCGCAGCTTGACCGGCACCAGATCATCGGTGCCGTTGGTGGTGCGCTCGCCCGCGAAACGGATCAGCACGCCGCCTTTGCTGACGAAATCCTTCGCCCTCTCCATGTCGGCGCCATTGATCTTGGCGACATCGGCCAACAGCAGCACCGAAACGCGCTTGTCGAGAAGCTGCGCGATGCCGCCCTTGGCGATTTCGGCATAAGGTGAGAGAGCGCGTTCCAGATAATAGACGTCGGACAGGATGGGCTGGGCCTCGCTGCTGGCGGTTTCCGAAACAATGCCGGCGCTGCGCTGGGCGGCGCCGCGATCCAGCAATTGCACCGCGCCGGCGCTTTCCTCGCCCGCAATGGCCAGGCGGGTGGTGGCGTTGCGCACTTCCATGGGAAGCGCGATGTGGCCCTGGGCGCGGGTTTCGCCGCGTTTGAAATGCAGCCTGGTGGCGGCCAGGGTTTCGCCCCGTACCCCCAGCGCGCCGGTTTCGACATCTTGCGGCGCGCCGGCATTGGCGCGTATGGCGGTGATCGAAAAACCGCCGGCGTCGCGGGTCACCGGCAGCAAGCCCAGCGGGCTGTGGCCCGGCGCGAACAGGCTGGCGCCGCCATAGCGCTTGAAGGCATCGCGCAAGGTCTTGCTGCCGGCATCGTCGATGCCGTCTGTGAGCCAGTACAGCGCGGGCGGGGCGGCGAAGTTGAAACGGCCCAGCGCGGCGGCGGCGGCGGCGCGGTCCCCCGGCCACGGCATCGGCTTTAATTCCCGGGCGATGCGCGCGGCTTCGCCTTCATTGAGCAATCCGGTGGGGACCGTTCCTGCGGTGGGAATGATGGCCACGGCGCGTCCTTTCGCGCTGCGCAAAAGATCGGTGATCAGTTCCTGCCGGGCTTCCCAATCCCGGGCCGCGGTCCAGCCATTGTCCACCACCAGCACCAAAGGACCTGTGGTCATCAGTTTGGGGCTGCGGCCGAGCAGGGGATCGGCCAGGGCCAGGATCAACAAAGCCGCCGCCAACAGGCGCAGCAGGAGCAGCCACCAGGGTGTTTTGGCGGGGGTCTGTTCTTCGTCCTGCAGGCCGCGCAACAGGCGCAAAGGCGGAAACAAGGTCCGGCGCGGCAAAGGCGGCGTGACCCGAAGCAGCCACCACAGCACCGGCAAAGCAAGCAGCGCCGCAAGAATTAAAGGCGTTCCAAAGCTCAGCGGAAATCCAAACACGATTTATGTACCGCCAATGGCGGCGTGCAGCGCGATCAGCGAGGCTTGCGGCGCATGATCGGTGCGATGAACCGTGCAGGTCCAGCCCAGCTTGGCGGCGGCTTGCGCAATCCTTTCGCCATGGGCCGTGAAACGGGTGCGGTAAGAGGCGCGCACCCGCTCGGCGCGGCCGAAGATTTCGTCCTC
>CBHTTW010000065.1:0-10629 GCA_966096025.1 uncultured Alphaproteobacteria bacterium
ATGGTGGAGGGGGTTGGATTCGAACCAACGTAGGCGTAGCCAACGGATTTACAGTCCGTCCCCTTTAGCCACTCGGGCACCCCTCCGGATTAAATTTCCAACTGGGTCAACGGGTTGAGTAAACCAGTTACCGGCCGGCGCATCTGCTTTCGCCCGTATGCGTGCGAACGAGCGAAAAAAAACCTCCCAAAAAGGTGTGGCTGCGGATCGCGGGTTATTGGTCAACAGGGGTTTAGTGTCAATAGGGCTTTTTTCAGGAAAAGCCCGGTTTTTCCAAAGGGTTTGCCGGCGGATCAGACCTGCCCTGCTTTACCGGCGCCCTCACTTCTTTATAAGCGCCCCATGAGCCCCAAAGACTTCCGCAAGGACCGCCGCCATTTTTACCCCAAACCGGCCGGAAAACCGGCGGAAAAGGCGGGCCGGCCGGCCGGAAAGCCGCCAAGCCACCGCGAAGGCGGCAGCGAATGGCTTTACGGCCTGCATGCCGTGGGAGCCGCGCTGGCCAATCCCCGCCGCAAGCTGGGCCGGGCCGTCCTGACCCCCCGGGCGGCGGAGGCCCTGGGCGAAAAATTGTTGAAGCGGGTGAAGGTCGAAACCCTGGATCCGGCGGCGATCGACCGGCTGCTCCCCCCCGGGGCCGTCCATCAGGGGGCCGCCTTGGAAGCCTGGCCCCTCAAATCCCGGGACCTGGACGAAATCCTGGCCGAGCCGGGACCAGAAGGCCGCCGGGTCGTTCTGGTGCTCGATCAATTGTCCGACCCCCACAATGTCGGGGCCATCTTGCGCACGGCAGCGGCGTTCGGGGTCATCGCCGTGGTGGTGCAGGACCGCCACGCCCCGCCCCAGTCGGGGGCCGTGGCCAAGGCCGCGTCCGGCGCCCTGGACATCATTCCCTATGTCGAGGTGGTGAATATCGCCCGCGCCTTGGACGAATTGGCCAGCCACGGTTTCTGGCGCATCGCGCTGGCGGGCGACGGCGAATCCAATTTGGCCGAAGCGGTGCCCGCCGGCGACGTGGCGCTGGTCTTGGGTTCGGAAGGCTCCGGCATCCGCCGCCTGGTGCGGGAACATTGCGAGGCGAGCGCCTTCATTCCCATCTCCCGCACCATGGAAAGCCTCAACGTCTCCAACGCCGCCGCCATCGCGCTGTATGAGTTGCGCCGTTCCTGAGCGCGCCGGAACTTTCCGCAGCCATATGGGTTATCAACCCAACACTTTGTTGGGAGGTCTCATGCGTTCAGTTCTTTTATGGGCCATCGGCATTCCCCTGCCGATCATCCTGATCCTGTGGCTGGTCACCGGCCACGCCTAACCGGAACACAGATCAAAACAAGGCGGCCTCGCCGCCATAATCCTCAAGCAACACCAGCACGCGGTAACCGTTGCGCAATTGCAAGCCGCCGTCGCGATCACGCAAAAAATCGCCCTGATTGCTGGCGGTTCTGCTTTCCTCGTCATAGGCGAAACGCGGCACCGGGCCGCGATAATTTTCTTGGATCAATTCGTAAAGCGTCGCCGCATTGTCCGGCGCCAGATGCACGCAGCCGCCGCTGGCGCGGCTGCCCAGCTTGGCGATATCGGCCTCGGCGGCGGCATGAATGGCCAATCCGGTTTGCGATCCGGCCCGCTCCCAATCGAAGAACATGGTATTACCCATCTCCTGGTCCCAACTGGCGGAACGATAGCGCGGATACATGCGCTGGGGATCCAGTTGATAATAGCCGATCGGTGTTGTGGTGATCACGGAACGGCCGCGCGCATTGACCTCCACTTTTTCGCGCCCCGTGGACGCCGTCCATTCATAGGCCAGCCGCAAACTTTCCTTCTGTTTGCGGAACACATACATGCGCTGCGCCAGCGGCCCGGATGCGGATTTGCTGACATACAAAAAGAGATCAAAATGCGTGAGCATGTCCGACCCCAGCCGCTGCTTGAGACGCGCCAGGACGATGTCGGCGCGCACCGGCGCTTTGGGCGGCGTCAGATCGGGAAGGAGCGTGATCAGGCCCGACGATGTCGCGCCGGTTTGCGCGGCGCTTGCCGCAAAGGCCAAGGCCGAAACCAGCAACGACAGGACAGCAAGGCGCAAGACAGACATGGCAGCCGCGAAAACACCCCGGCCGACTATAGCGGAGCCAAGACCGCTGTCTAATTCTCGCCGAATTTGCCCGACTTGGCCCAGCCGCGCGGCACGATGCGACCGGCCTGGGAGCGCTCGCCGCGCCAGTCCTTGAGCTCCGAAGCCTCGAACTGCCGGCCGTTTTCGTCCTTCAATCCGCTTTTACAGGTGAAGGTCACGGCGTCGATAAGCCCGCCCTCCTTGTAGCGTTTCAGGTAGACGCCCTGCCCGCGCCCCAGTTCCGGCACTTCCTCCAGCTTGAAGATCAGCAGTTTGCGGTTCTCGCCCACAACCGCGACACTGTCACCGCCGACGGGGCGGCAGGACACCGCCTCCACCCCCGGCTTCACATTCATCACCGACTTGCCCTTCTTGGTCATCGCCACGGCATCGTCTTCATTGGTGATGAAGCCATGGCCGCTGGTGGCGGCCACCAGCAGTTTCCTGCCCGGCACATGCACAAACATGACGACAATATCGGCTTCCGGCGGCAGGTCGATAAAGCTGCGGATGGCTTCACCATTGCCGCGCCCGCCCGGCAGCTTGGAGCCGTCCAGGGTGAAGAAGCGGCCATCGGTGGCCAGCAGCATGATCTGGTCGGTGGTCTGGGCATGGAACCAGAAACGGGCGCGGTCGCCTTCGCGATATTTGTCCTCGCTGGATTGTTCCTGATGCCCTTTCAAGGCCCGCAGCCAGCCCTTGGCGGAACAGACCACGGTGATGGGTTCGCGCTCCACCTGATTGGCGCGCTCCTCGACATGCTCGGCCAGCGCGGCCATTTCCGCCACTTCGGCGGCTTTGGCAACCTCGGTGCGCCGCTTGCCCAGCGCGGTCTTGAGCCCGAACTTGGCGTCGACCTCTTTGAGCTCTTCGATCAGTTTTTCCGATTTCAGCTTTTCGGAGCCCATCAATCTGGCGAGATCCTTGCGCTCCTTGGTCAGGGAGTCGTGCTCGCCGCGGATCTCCATCTCTTCCAGCTTGCGCAAGGCGCGCAGCCGCATGTTGAGAATGGCCTCGGCCTGAACCTCGGTCAGCGAGAAGGCCTTCATCAGCTTGGGCTTGGGCTCATCCTCGGTGCGGATGATCTTGATTACCTTGTCCAGGTTCAAGAAGACGGCGAGATAGCCTTCCAGAACTTCCAGCCTTGCGGCGATCTTTTCCAGCCGGAACGCCGAACGCCGCTCCAGCACTTCGCGCCGGTGCGCCGCGAACGCCGCCAGGACATCCTTCAGGCTCATCACCTTGGGGACCAGGCCCTTGTCCAGCACATTCATGTTCAGTGAAATCCGCGCTTCCAGGTCGGAGCTGCGGAACAGCTGTTCCATCAGGATTTCCGGTTCGACCGCGCGGCTCTTGGGCGTGAGCACGATGCGGATATCCTCGGCGCTTTCGTCATGGATATCGTCCAGCAGCGGCAGCTTCTTTTGCTCCAAGAGTTCGGCGATGCGCTCAATCAGCTTGGACTTCTGCACCTGATAGGGAATCTCGCTGACCACGATCTGCCAGGTGCCGCGCGCGCCCTCTTCCTTTTCCCAGCGCGCCCGCACGCGGAAACTGCCGCGCCCGGTCTTATAGGCTTCGGCGATGGAGGCCTGTTCCTCGACCAGGATGCCGCCAGTGGGGAAATCGGGCCCTTTGACGAACTTCAACAGGCTGCGGTCCTGGATGGCCGGATTTTCGATCAGGGCGATGGTGGCGGCGCAAAGTTCGCCCAGATTATGCGGCGGAATGGAGGTCGCCATGCCCACGGCGATGCCGTTGGAGCCATTGGCCAACAGATTGGGAAAAGCCGCCGGCAGAACCACCGGCTCCTGGGTTTCGCCGTCATAGGTGGTGCGGAAATCCACCGCATTCTCGTCCAAACCGGCCAGAAGTGCGCCGGCGGCTTCGGTCATGCGGCTTTCGGTGTAGCGCATGGCGGCGGCGTTATCGCCATCGACATTGCCGAAATTGCCTTGCCCGTCGACCAAGGGATAGCGGACGGAAAATTCCTGCGCCAGGCGCACCAGCGCGTCATAGATCGCCTGGTCGCCATGGGGATGGAACGAGCCCATCACATCGCCCACCACCTTGGCGGATTTCTTGAACGCCGAATCCGGGTCCAGCCGCAGCAGCCGCATGCCGTAGAGAATGCGGCGATGCACGGGCTTGAGCCCATCGCGCACATCCGGCAAGGCGCGCTGGGTGATGGTGGACAGGGCATAGGCGAGATAACGCTCGGCCAGCGCCTTGCTCAGGGGTTCGGAACGGATTTCGTCGGGAAGGGCAACCATGACCGGCTTCTATTCTGATTCGGGTATCGCCATCGTAGCCGACCCAGCCAGCCGTTCGGCGATCTCATCCAACTTGAGGCGGGCGGGCGGCATGTCCTTGCCATGCGGTTCCAGCACCCGTTCCAGCAGGAAATAACCGGTCAGCGCCAGGCCGGCGAGCACGTCCTGGGCGTTGGGCGCGCTGGCCCCGCCATCCAGCAGGAACTTGGGAAGTTCGAACAGCCGACTGGCATAGACACCCGCCCCGTCGCGCGACACGGCGCGCCCGGTGCGGGGTGAAATATAGGCAAGGTCGTATTTCACCCCGGTGGCGGCGCATTCGCTGAAGTCCAGGCCGAAGCCCAGGTCATCGAGCAGCCCAACTTCCCAACGGACAAAAAGTGGCAGCCAATGAGCGGCGTCCTCCACCATCATGGCGTCCAGCAAAATTTCCGCGCCGCGAAAGACCGCTTCATGGACTTCGCGTTCCGGCATGGCGGCCGTGGTCATGGCGGTGAAGGCATTCAAACCGGCAAGTGCGTCGCGGCTGTCCATCAACTCGCCGGCGCGCGCCCGCGCCAGCTCGCAGGTGAAACTGCCCAAATGTTCCTCCAGCCGGGCGCGCCAATGGACATGGACGGAGTTGCCGGGTTGCAAGGCCGGCTTCACCCGGCGCGACGCCCCACCCCGCACCAGTCCGGCATGGCGGCCGTGATCGCGGGTCAACAGGTCCAGGATCACCCCGTTCTCGCCATGGGCGCGGGAAGACAAAACAATGGCGTCGTCGTTCCACTCCATGACTATTCTTTGGGACTACTCTTTGGGATAGTCGAGGCCTATTTCCTTATAGTGCTCGCTGTTTTCCGCCCAATCCTCGCGCACCTTCACGAACAGGAAGAGATGCACGCGGCGGCCGAACAAAGTCTCCAGCTCTTCACGCGCCAGGGCGCCGATGGTCTTGATGGTCGCGCCGCCCTTGCCCAGCACAATCGCCTTCTGGCCCTCGCGCTGCACATAGATCACCTGGTCGATCTTGACCGAACCGTCCTTGCGCTCTTCCCATTTCTCGGTTTCCACGGCGCTGGCATAGGGCAGTTCGTCATGCAGGCGCAGATAGATTTTTTCACGAGTCACTTCGGCGGCCAAAAGGCGCGAGGGAATATCGGCGGCCTGGTCTTCGGGATAGAGCCAGGGGCCTTCCGGCATCCGCGCCGCCACCCATTGGGAAACATCGGCGACGCCTTCGCCTTTCAGCGCAGACACCAGGAAAATATCCTCGAAGATGCCTTCGGCGTTGAATTTTTCCACCAGGGGCAACAGGTCGGTGCGCTTCATGCCGTCGATCTTGTTCAGGATCAGCGCCGCCTTTTTCCTCTTGCCGTCTTTCAGGCCATCCAGAATACCGCGTGTGTCGCGGGCGCCCAGACTGTTTTGGTCCGCGACCAGATCGGCGGCATCCACGATCAACAGCACGGCATCGGCTTCTTCCGCCCCGGCCCAGGCGCTGGTGACCATGGCGCGGTCCAGGCGGCGGCGCGGCCGGAAAATGCCCGGCGTGTCGACGAAAACAATCTGGGTCTCGCCGGCAAGCGCAATGCCGCGCACCGGCATGCGCGTGGTTTGAACCTTGGGCGTGACAATGGCGACCTTCGATCCCACCAGGGCGTTGATCAGAGTGGACTTGCCCGCATTGGGGGCGCCGATGATGGCGGCAAAACCGCAACGCGTGGTCATGAGATTTTCTCCGGCGCGACAATGGCGAGCAACTTGGCCGCCGCGTCCTGTTCGGCCTGGCGCTTGGAACCGCCCTCGCCCGCCACCGCGTCATGGCCTTGCACTTTGACGGTAACGACAAAGAAGGGCGCGTGATCGGGCCCTTCCTGGGACTTGAGTGCATAGACCGGCGCGGCCGAGGCCTTGCCGCGGCTTTGCGCCCATTCCTGCAACATTGTCTTGGCGTCGCGGGTGTCGGCGAAGGGATCGGCAAACATTGCGTCCCACCGGCGTTCGATAAAGCCGCGCGCCGCATCCATGCCGCCGTCCAGATAAATCGCCGCGATCACCGCCTCCAAGGCGCTGCCCAGGATGGGCCCGCGCGAACGTCCGCCCGCCGCCTCCGCCTTGGTCAAAATCAGGTGATCCCACAGTCCGATTTCCTCGCCGATCCGGGCGCAGGCTTCCCAGCGCACCAGGGCATGCACCCGGCGGGTCAGCGCGCCTTCGTCTTCTCCGGGATAAAGGCGGTACAGGATTTCCGACACCACCAGCGCCAGAACCCGGTCGCCCAGAAATTCCAGTCTTTCATTGGAATGCGCGGCGTCGGCGCCGGCATGGGTGAGCGCGCGCTTGAGCAGGGCTTCGTCCTGGAAGCTGTATCCGAGTTTTTCGGAAAGCGTCATTTCACCAGGGTCAGAATGCGCGAATAACGCACGGCGAACGGCCATTTCCAGATTTCCCAGATCCGCGCCGAGCCGTCGGTGGAGAAGAAGCGGAACAGCGCCTTGCCTTCCAGATTTTCCTCCGGGACATAGCCCACCGCCTCGCGGCTGTCGTCGCTATTGTCGCGATTGTCGCCCATCATGAAATAATGGCCCGGCGGCACCACGAATTCCTCGGTATTGTCCAGCGGCCCTTCGGTGGTCTTGTCCAGGGTGACATAGCTTTTGCCGCCCGGCAGGGTCTCGCGATACTGGGTCCAGTTGCCCTTTTCGCCGTCCAGATCGCCGACATAATCGTCGACCTTTTCGCGCGGCACCGGCTTGCCGTTGAGATAGAGCACGTCATGGATCATCTGGACGCGGTCGCCCGGCAGGCCGATCACCCGCTTGATGAAATCGGTGGAATTGTCCTGGGGGAATTTGAACACCACCACATCGCCGCGCTGCGGCTTGCTGCCGAAGGAAAGATAGCGGCCTTCCATCTTGGAGCCGAACGGCCAGCCGCCGAAGGGAAAGGTGTAGCGGCTGTAACCGTAGGAAAATTTCTCGACGAACAGATAGTCGCCGATCAGCAGGGTATTCTCCATCGAGCCCGAGGGAATATTGAAGGGCTGGAACAGGAAGGTTCGGATCACGATGGCGATCAGACCGGCATAGATCACCGTCTTGGCGAGCTCCCCCCAGGTTTCGCCTTCCTGCTGCTTGGCCGACATTTTGGTGTCCGTCATCTTTTGAATCTGTCCGATTGGCTGGGCGGGACAAAAGGGGGCGAAAGCCCCCAATGTCAAGGATTTAGGGTCTTAATCTTTAATCACCCCCCAATGGAACGGCCGAAATGATGACAATGGCCTGGGCCAGTGGGAAATCGTCGGTGATGGTGAGGTCGATCTGGGCCCGATGCCCCGGTGGGGTGATTTTTTCCAGCCTTTTCAGGGCCCCGCCGGTCAGGGCCATGGTGGGCTTGCCGCCCGGCAGGTTCACCACCCCCATGTCGCGCCAATAGACGCCCTGGTTCAGTCCGGTCCCCAGCGCCTTGGCGCAGGCCTCCTTGGCGGCGAAGCGCTTGGCATAAGAGGCGGCGCGTGCCGCGCGGCGGTCGGACTTGGCGCGCTCGATGTCGGTATAGATGCGGGCGAGAAAGCGCTCGCCATGTGTCTGGATGGTCTTCTCGATGCGGCGGATGTCGATCAGGTCGTTGCCAAGCCCGAGGATCATGGGCGCGGCTCACCCTTCGACAAGCTCAGGGTGAGGACAAAATTTGAGTCCTCATGGTGAGCTTGTCGAACCATGAGGCCGCTCATGTCCTCGCCTCGTCCATGAGTTCGCGCATTTTTCGAATAGACGCTTCCAGGCCGACAAACATCGCCTCCCCGATCAGGAAATGGCCGATATTCAACTCTTGGATTTGGGGAATGGCGGCAATCGGCTTTACATTGTCGTAAGTGAGACCGTGGCCGGCATGGATTTCCAGACCGATGCTTGCGCCATAAGCGGCGGCTTCCCGAATTTTCTCCAGCAGCCTTTCACGTTCCGCAGCCGGAGCATTGGCATATGCGCCAGTATGCAGTTCCACCACCGGCGCGCCCAGGGATTTGGAGGCATCCAGCTGGCGCCGGTCCGGCTCGATGAACATGGACACGCGGATGCGCGCCACACCCAACGCCGAGACAATCGGCTTGAGGCGGTTGTGCTGGCCGGGGGGCACGATGACCCCCGCGGTGGTGGGCTCTTAGCGCTTTTCCGGCACGATACAGGCGGCATGGGGCAAATGCTTGAGCGCGATGGCCGCCATCTCATCGGTCGCCGCCATTTCCAGGTTGAGTGGAATTTTCAGCGCCTTGGACAGGCGGGCGATATCGTCGTCGGAGATATGGCGGCGGTCTTCGCGCAAGTGGGCCGTGATGCCGTCGGCGCCCGCGCCTTGCGCCAGGATGGCGGCACGCACCGGATCGGGATTGTCGCCGCCGCGCGCCTGCCGCACCGTGGCGACATGATCGACATTAACCCCCAACCGCAGCTTGCTCACGCCAACCCTCTACTCCCCGGCTTGACGGCGGGAATATTCTTCAGATGCGGCGGCAGCTTGTCGGCGGGCCAGGCTTTCACCTTCCATTCCGCCAGGGCGATCAACGGCACACCCACCTTGGCGCTGCCGCCGGAACGGTCGATCAGGCAGCAGGCGGCCACAACCTTGGCGCCCATTTTCTTGATCGCGGTAATGCATTCGCGCGACGAGACGCCGGTGGAAACGATGTCCTCCACCATCAACACCTTCTGGCCCTTTTTCAGGGTGAAGTTGCGGCGCAATTGAAATTCGCCGTCCACCCGCTCGACATACATGGCGGGCAGGCCCAGCTGCCGGCCCATCTCATAGCCCGGCACAATGCCGCCCACCGCCGGAGAGACGATGGCGGTGATCTCGTCCTTGACGTCCTTCTTCACTTTTTCGGCCAACGCCTTGCACAGCTTGGCGGTACGCTTGGCATCCTGGAACACCAGCGCCTTTTGCAGGAACCTGTCGGAGTGCAGGCCGCTGGAAAGGATGAAATGTCCCTCCAGGAGCGCGCCCGATTTTTTGAATTCATTCAGGACTTGTTCGACGTTCACTGCACCGTCTCCGCCTCGCGCACGCGGTCGACCGATTCGACCGCATCCGATACCCGTAGCGCGCCCAGGATGTTTTGCAAATGCGCCACGTCGCGCACCTCGACATCGACGATGAATTCGAAATAGAGCGGATTGCGGTCGGTCACCTTCATATTGAAGATATTGCCGCCATTGGCGGCGATGGCCGCCGCCGCGGTGGCCAGCGAACCGGTCGCATTCTTGACCCGCACCAGGATGCGCGCCACCGACAGGCCCATGTCGGAGGCGCCCTGCCCCCAGCCCACATCCAGCCAGTTGTTCATGTCATGCGCCTTGTCCAGTTCGGCGCAGTCGATGGTGTGGATCACCAGCCCGCTGGGCGTGTTGAGGCCCACGATGCGGTCGCCCGGCAAGGGATGGCAGCACTGGCCCAGGGTGTAGGAAATGCCCTCGGTCAAGCCGCGAATGGAAACCGGCTTCATCGCGCCGGACGCCGCCTTTTTGGACACCTTGCCGGCGCGCTTCAATTCCGGGAACACCGCCTGCAGCACTTCATGGCCGCGCAGCGCGCCGCGCCCGACATCGGCATAGACATCCTCGGCCTTGGCCAGGCGCAGAACCTTGGCGACTTCCTCTACCGCCTTTTCGGTCAGCTCGCGGCCCTCGTCGATGAAGGTTTTTTCCAGGATCTTGCGCCCGAAACGCACATGTTCGTCGCGCTGGGCGTGACGCAGGAAGCGGCGGATTTCCGCCCGCGCCCGCCCCGTCACAACGAATTGTTCCCACATCGGCGAAGGCGAAGAATCCCGCATGGTGATGATTTCCACCTGGTCGCCATTGTTGAGCGGGGTGTGCAGCGGGGCGTGATTGCCGTTGATCTTGGCGCCCACCGCGCTGTTTCCGAGATCGGTATGCACGGCATAGGCGAAATCGATCGGGGTGGCGCCGCGCGGCAGGGAAATCAGCGAACCCTTGGGTGTGAAGCAGAAGACCTGGTCCTGGTACATGGCGAGCTTGGAATTCTCCAGCACCTCTTCGGCGCTGTCGCCGCGCTCCAAAAGATCGACCATGTCGCGCAGCCAGCCGTAGGTGGCGCTGTCTTCCCGCGCCGCCCCTCCATTGGCTTCGGGCACATGCTCGCGATAGCGCCAATGGGCGGCGACGCCGCGCTCGGCAATATCGTGCATTTCCTGGGTGCGGATCTGGATTTCCACCCGCTGCTTTTCCGGCCCGA
>CBHTTW010000066.1:0-10600 GCA_966096025.1 uncultured Alphaproteobacteria bacterium
CCCATCTCAATCTTCTGGGTTGGGTGACCATGGCGATCTACGGCATTTTCTATGCCCTCACCCATGCCAGCCTGAAGCCCAAACTGGCCTGGGCCAATTTCTGGCTCGCCGCATTGGGCGTCGTCCTGATGATACCGTCCCTGGCGCTTTACCTGCCGGCGCGCGACACCAAATTCGTTCCCGGCATTCTGGCGGGTGAAGCCGCCACGGTTTTGAGCCTGTTGGTGTTCGGAGTTTCGGTTTATCGCGAGCTGATGCGGCCGCGCCTGGCTTAGCTACGCGCGCTTAAAGGGATGGCCTGCGGATAAAACCCTTTTCCGCAGGCGGCTCGCTATTATGCAGATCGACAGCCGTCACCTTGGCGCCGCGCGGGCCATGGGTGGCGTTGCTGACAAACACCTCCACCGCCTTGGTCGGCCCCGACACCAAAGCCTCGACCGAACCATCGGCGCGATTGCGCACCCAGCCGTCCAGCTTGTTCTGCTCGGCCGCCATCACCAGGAAATCGCGAAAACCCACGCCCTGGACAAAGCCATGCACATGCACCCGAAGGGCGGTAATATCCTCGCTCACGCCATTCTCCTTAGGGCATATACCGGCCTAACATAATGCCCCGATTCATCCAGACAAGATGGCAACCCTTCCCCGTTCCCTCACCCTTCATTCCTTCTCCCTGGCCGTGTTCCGCGCCCATATCGAGAACGGCGTCAGCGTGGCCGTCGGCGTGGGGCTTACCGGGCTTCTGACCGGCTGGGGGCTTGGCTTCGACGCCGCCATCATGGCCGGCAGCGGCGCGGTCTGTGTTTCCATCAGCGACCGCACCGATCCCTTGCGCCAGAAAATCTGGATCATGGGCATGGCCTTTTTGTGCACCGTCTTCTTCACCGCTCTGTCGGATTTCGCGCGCTTCTCCACCCCCGCTTTTGTCGCCGCCACGGCCTTTGTCGGCATCTGGACCGGCCTGATCTCGGCCTATGGCAGATGGGTGCTGAGCCTGGCCATGACCTGCGTGCTGGCCTTCGTGTTCGCCATGGCGGAGGTCCTTCCGACGCCTTCGGATGCCGCCGATCATCTGGTGCTGACCGTGTGCGGCGCCCTGATCTATACCGTCTATTCCGTGCTGACGGCCTGGATGTTCGATGATCGCGGCCGCCGCCTGCTCCTGGCCGAGGCGATGCACGCCTTCGCCGCCTATCTGCGCGCCAAGGCTGCCCTCTACAATCCCGACACCGAAGGCCCTGCCGCCTTCCGCGCCGTGATCGACGCCCATGCCGCCCTGGCCGACCGCTTGCAAGCCGCGCGTGACAGCCTGTTCGCGCGCCGCAAGCATCGCATGCAGCTCAAGCGCATCGACACATTGGTCGCGCTGCTGGATGTGTTCGAAACCGTTCTGTCCTCCGATGCCGACCTGGAAGCGCTGCGCGGCACCGGACAGCGCGAGTTGATGTGGCGGCTCAATGCTTTTGTTTCCGCCATGGCCGAGGAAGTCGAACGCGTGACCCTGGCGCTGCGCTCCCGCCACGGACATGTCATGCCGCTGCGGCAATTGGAGCAGGCGCGGCAATTACAGGCCGCGGTCGCCGAGCTGCGCGCCGCCGCGCCCGACGATCCGGTGACGCACGCCTTTGTCGCCACCACCAACAAGCTGGTGCTGGCGGAATCCTATATCGGCACCCTGGCCATCGCTTTGGACGACACGACCGCGCCCAGCGAGCTGGCCGGGCAAATGGACCTGGACCTGTTCCGCCAGAACGCACCGCGCGGCCTGGGCATCCTGGCCGATCAATTCCGCTGGCGCAGTCCCGCCCTGCGCTATGCCATCCGGCTTTCGCTGGCGATGACGACCGGCCTGGCCTTGACCTTGGTCTTCCCGCGCTTCGCCCATGCCAACTGGATCTTGCTGACCATCGCCCTGATCATGCGCGCCAATTACAGCGTCACCAGCCAGCGGCGCTGGGATCGCGTCACCGGCACCTTGATCGGCTGCGCCTTGGCGGTGACCTTCCTCAACACCCTGCCCTCGCCGGTGCTGTTGCTGCTGATTGTGCTTGCGGTGGGAACCAGCCATGCCTATGGCCTGGTGGCCTATCGCGTCACCGCCATCGGGGCTTCGATCTCATCGCTTTTGCTGCTGCACTTCGTCGATCCGCTGGTGCATCCGCAATTCTTCGAACGCATTATCGATACTTTGATCGGCGCGGCCCTGTCCTGGGCGTTCAGTTATCTGTTGCCCAATTGGGAACGCGACGACCTGCCCCGCACCGTGCGCGGCCTGCTCTCGGCGGATGCGGCCTTCGCCCAGGCCGCTCTGAAGCGCGCGCCGGTCGACCAGCGTTACCGGCTGGCGCGCAAGAAGGCGCTGGACGCGGTGGCGCATTTGTCGGGCGCCATCCGCCGCCTGGCGGATGAGCCCAACACCAACCGCCGCGCCTTGGCGTCGCTGGGTGAATTGCTGGGCGCGCATTACCTGCTGGCCTCCGATCTCACCTCCATGCCGGTTTTGGTAAAGCTGCGCGCCGCCGATCTGGATGGCGCGGCGGCGGATGCCTCCATCGCGGCAACCCGGGAACGGGTGGTGGCGTTGCTCGATCCCAACCGCACATCAGAGCAGCACGCCGCACCGCCACCCGAGCGCGACAGCCTTAGCGCCTTGAAGGGCAGCGCGGCAATGGACGTGCTGGGCCGCCGGCTGGATCATATCGAACATGCCGCGCGCAAAGTGGCGCGTTTGGCGGCGCGGCCGGTGATCGAAGATATTTAAGCGCGCCCGCCGTCACATCGCGCGGACATAGCGGTTGAGATTGGTCAAATGGGTGTTCACGCCTTGCAGCCGCCCGGCCACGATCTTGAGCAGATCATAGGCCATTTCCTTGTTTTCGCGCAGGAAGGCCTCGCCGTCCTCGATCACATGGACACGGCAGGGCGTGCGGGCGCGCACGGTGGCGGTGTGCGGGCTTTTGAGCAGGATGGACATTTCCCCGAATATCGCGCCGGGCTCGGAGACGGTGTTGACCTGAAACTCATCTTTCAGGATCTCGACTTCACCATCGACCAGGACACAAAGTGTCCGGTCATGCTTGCCTTCGGCAAACAGGATTGCCCCCGGCTCGATCGTGCTAACCGGAACATTCTCGCAAAATTTCAAGATCGCAGACACGGCCCATTTCTCCCCTCAACCAGCACGCGACCCTAGCAGAGGGTCGCATGGACGCCAGCGCCTGGCGGCGGTCTGGCGGCGGTTAGCCACACCCGTATCGAGATTGAACAAAAATTGGGCAGTCAGTCCGGGGCAGAGGGAGCAATGTCTTCCAGCACCGCCTTGATGCGATGAAGTGCGCCGTGCATGTCCCGCTCCACCTCCCGCCGCTTCAGCCGCAGGATCACATAGCCCTGCTCGCTGAGCAGCCGGTCGCGGACGATATGGTTGGAGCGCCGGCCCGGTTCGCCATCTTCCAGACTGATCACCAATCCGGCATTGTGTTCGACAAAATCCAGGGTGAAGGTCTTGAAGGGCGATTTGCGGCGAAAGCGCAAGCCTTCCAGGGCCCGCAGGCGCTGCCACAAACGGATTTCCAGCGTGTTGCAAGGTTTAAGCGGCGCCTTGCGTTTCACGCAAGCGACCGCGACAAGGCGATCAATTCCACCGCCTTATCCAGCTCACGCGCCAGGGCGGCGGCGCGATTGACGGCTTCGGCATCCGCGCCCCACTTCTCGGCCTGATAATTCTCATCAATACGGGACAGTTCGAAGGCATGCGCACCGGAGACAAAATCGCTCGCCACCGCCACCGCCAGCACCGTGCTGCCGGTGATGGAGGCCAACACATGCAGTCCGCCCAGGGTGAAGGCATCGAAGCCTTCCAGCACACGGCGCAATCCCGCCAGCGCCTCCGGCGGTTGATCTACATGGGTGAGGCCCTCGGCCACCGTCATCTGCACACCATGCTGTTGGCGCACCCACGCCAAGACCGGGTCCCAGCCCTGGTGCTGGCGCGCCGCCAGGTCCGGCGGCTGATGGGCGCGATAGCAAAGCAGATCATTCTCGCCAAACCGTAAAATCGCATCGATCGTGGCTTCGCGATGGACAGCAACCCCGTCGATCACGCTGTTGGCCAGCCGGAGCAGCGGCATGGCGGTGGCGATCACCTCTTCGCCCTGGCCGTGCCATTCCGCCGCGATGGCCGATGCCAGCCTTTCCGTCGGCAGCGCCAAGACATTGCCCGCCGGGGTCTGCACCGGCCTGCCGTCCAGCAGCACACCGAAGCCACCTGTCACCGGGGCGGTGGAGACCTCTTTGTAAAACCGCTTCATCTCTTCTTCGATTTTTTGGGCGGAAAGGGATCGCGCCGGTCGTCGGGATCGAAACCCAGCAAGGTCCAGCTTTTCACCATATGCGGCGAAAGCGGCGCGGTGGCTTGCAGCCGCCCGCCATCGGGGCGGCCGATATCGATGCTGCGGGCATGCAAGTGCAGCTTGTCGGCGATATCGCCCCGCCCGCGTGAATCCGTGCCGCCATATTTGAAATCGCCGACAATCGGCGTGCCCAGGCTGGCGAGATGGACGCGGATCTGGTGGGTGCGCCCGGTGATGGGGCGCGCCGCCACCCAGGCGAATTCCGTCCCCGCGGTTCCCATCACGGCATATTCGGTAAGCGCGGATTTGGCGTCTTCCTCGTCGCTGACGGCCATGCGCTCATCCTTGCCGCGTACCCCTTCCTTGGCCAATGCGCCCTTGATCACGCCGTATTTTTGCTTGGGCACGCCGCGCGTCAGCGCCCAATAGATTTTGGATGTGTCGCGCAAGGCCAGGCTGGCGGAAAGGCCCGAGGCCGCCTGTGCCGTGCGCGCGATAACCAGCACGCCGGAGGTGTCGCGATCCAAACGATGCACCAGCTTGGGCCGGGTGGGCTTTTCGTATTGCAGGGAATCCAGCATGCCATCGACATGCTTTGTCAGGCCCGAACCGCCCTGGGTCGCCAGGCCCGGCGGCTTGTCGATCACGATCACCTGCTTATCCATATAGAGGATACGATCCGCCAGGCTCCCCATATCCTTGGTCGCCAATGGATGCTTGGTTTCCGCCACCGGCTTTTCCGGGCGCATATCCTTGGCATGCACCACTTGCGGCGGCAGGCGCATGGCCTGGCCCGCCGCAATACGGTCGGCGGCCTTGGCGCGCTTGCCGTCCAGCCGCACCTCGCCCTTGCGCAGCAGCTTTTCCAGCAGCACGTGAGTCACATGCGGATAATGCCGCTTGAACCAGCGATCCAGGCGGATGCCGTCGTCATCGGCGTCAATGGTGCGTATTTCAGGCATAGAGGCTTCTAACAATCCAAAGACCGGCGAACAGCGCCAGGATGGACAACGCCACCGACCCGATCACATAAAAAGCGGCCTGGGCATACTCGCCCCGTTGCAGCAAGAGGACACTGTCCAGCGAGAAGGTCGAAAAAGTGGTGTAGCCGCCCAGGATACCGACGGTGAGAAAGCTGCGCAGCTCCGGCGAAAGATTAAGCTTCAACGCGCCGGCTTCCACGATCATGCCCGTCAACAACCCGCCGGTGATATTGACGACAAAGATGCCCCAGTTGAAGGCGGCGCCGGCGGGCTGCACCCAGCCGGCGATATAGTAGCGCGCCAAGGCGCCCAGCCCGCCGCCGACACCAACGGCCAATACCGTGCCCATCAGGATTGTTCCTCTCGCTTGGCCCGCAGCTTTGACCAGTATTCTAGCCGCTTGGCAATCTCGCGCTCAAAGCCGGTGTCCTTGGGCTGGTAGAATTGCTCGCGCCCCATTTCGTCGGGGAAATAATTCTGCCCGGAAAAGCCTTGCTCGGCATCGTGATCGTACTGATAGCCCGCGCCATAACCCAAATTCTTCATCAGCTTGGTGGGGGCGTTGAGAATATGGGCGGGCGGCATCAGCGAGCCATGCTCCTGTGCCGCGCGCTTGGCGGCGCCCAGCGCCTTGTAGACCGCATTGGATTTTGGCGCGCTGGCGAGATAGAGCACGCATTGCGCCAACGCGATCTCGCCTTCCGGCGAGCCCAGGAAATCGAACACATCCTTGGCCGCGAGAGCCTGGTGTACCGCCTCGGGATCGGCCAGGCCGATATCCTCCACCGCCGCGCGCACCAGGCGGCGGGCGATATAGAGCGGCTGCTCGCCGCCCGCCAGCATGCGCGCCAGCCAATACAGCGCCGCATCGGGATCGGAGCCGCGAATGGATTTATGCAGCGCCGAGATGATGTTGTAATGCTCTTCCCGGCTTTTGTCGTAAAGCGGCATGCGCCGCTGCACCGCGCTGACGAGGGCCGCCGGGTCCAACGGCTTGACCGTTTTCACACTGGACAGTTCTTCCACCAGATTGAGCAGATAGCGGCCATCGCCGTCGGCCATGGCGCGCAGGCTCGCGCGGGCGTCGTCGGTCAGCTTGAGCGCTTCGCCACAATGCGCCTCGGCGCGGGTGAGGAGTTTTTCCAGCGCGGCATCGTCCAGCCGCCGCAGCACCAGCACCTGGGCGCGCGACAGCAGCGCGCTGTTCAATTCGAAGGAGGGATTTTCGGTGGTGGCGCCAACCAGCACCACGGTGCCATCCTCGACCACGGGCAGAAAACTGTCCTGCTGGCTGCGATTGAAGCGATGAATTTCGTCGATGAACAGCAAGGTGCCCTGCCCCATGCGCCTGCGCTGCCGCGCCGCCTCGAAGGTCTTTTTCAGATCGGCGACGCCGGAAAAAACGGCCGAGAGCTGATCGAAGTGCAGATTGAAGGCGCTGGACAAAAGCCGCGCGATGGTGGTCTTGCCGGTGCCCGGCGGCCCCCAAAGAATGATCGAAGTCGGGCGGCCATTGGCCACCATCCGGCCCAGGGGGCCTTCGGGCGACAGCAGATGCTCCTGCCCCACCACTTCGCCCAAGGCTTTGGGCCGCAACCGGTCCGCCAGAGGGCGCGGCGCATCGCTGGCGAGATCGCTGGATTCGAACAAGTCGGACATGCGGTTTTATACAGGAAAAAGGGCTCCGCGAGCGATATTCGCGGAGCCCTTTCTTATTCTTGCGCCGGCTATCTTAGAAGTGCCATTTGACCCCGAAAGACAGGTTGTTGCTGGTGTTGCCGACACCGCTAAAGCCGCCCGCATTCACATTATGGGCGTTCTGATAGCGATATTCGGCGAACAGGCTGGCCTGTTCCGAGGCGCGATATTCCACCCCGCCCAGCGCCTGCCAGCCGAACACGGTCGAGCCGCCATGAGCGCCCAGGCCGTTGTCGATATTGGTATTGACCGCGCCCAGGCCGGCGCCGCCATAGAGCGAAAAGGCGCTTTCGGTGGGCAGATGATAGATCAAGTTGCCCATATAGGAGCTGGATTGCAGCCGCGCGTCATTGACGCCGTTCTTATAGGTCGACTGATTGAACAAGCCGTCCGCTTCCACCGAGAAATTCGGCAGGTTCCATTGCTCCAAAGTGGTGCCGACGCGCGCGCCGACATTGAAGCCGGTATCCATCCCGAATTTGGTGCCGTTGACATTCAGACCCGGCGCGAAGGTGGGACCGCCCAACACCGAAACATAACTATCAGCCAGAGCCGCGCCGGAGGTGCCGAGCAGCAATGCGACGGCGGAAGCAACAAACAGATTTTTCATGTCAGACCTTTTGCGATGTGCCCCCATGCCCAACGCCACTAAGGCCTAACGCAGGTAATCACCGCGCGTCGCGTTACAAGCGTGAAAAAGGTCAGAATTGATCGCGGGCAATATGCGGTAACAAAGTTTTGCGGAACGTGTGCGTTGAAATTTCTGCGCCGCACTTTTGCCGCGATGATGAACTCGAGGAAGCGAATATCACAAATGTGATGATCTGCCCGGCCGCTCGCCTAGCTTTTCTTATGAGCGTAGCGAATTAGAAAAGCTGGCGCCTCTTCGAGCAACCGCGTAGCGGCGCGAGGGAGGCAAGACCCAAACTCAGCCTTGGACAGACAGCGTAAGCCTTCTTCCGCCCCGCTCAACCACCATATCCCAGCGATTCGCACCATTGAGAACGCGCACCAACTCGCCGGTGCGGTCGATATTTTCGCCGTTGATGGTGCGCACGATATCGCCGGGCTGGAAGCCGTAATTGGCGGCGATTCCGTTGGGATTGACCGCCACGATTACGACGCCCTTGGCCATCACATCCATTTGCAGCTCGGTGGCGGCGGCAGGTGACAGGTTGATCACCCGCGCCCCGGTTAACGGATTGCGTCCGCCGATGGTGGCGGCCTCGCGCGGCGGACTTTCCGGCGGCAGGGCCAGGGTTACCGTGATGTCACGCGCGGCCTTGCCGACGGCGACCCGCATTTTCACGGTATCGCCGGCGCGATGGGTGGCGGTGCGGTAATTCAGCGATTGCATATCGTCGACCGCAACGCCGTCCACCGATTGGATCACCTCGCCCGATTTCACCCCGGCGCGCGACAGGGGTCCTGCCGGATGAATCTCCTTGATCAGCACGCCGCCGGGACGCGGCAGGCCCAGGCTGGCGGCGATATCGCTGGTGACCGGCTGGCCGCTGGCCCCGACCCAGGCCAGCTGCACGCTGGCGGTGGTGCCGTTCTTCATGCCGCCTTCCACGCCTTCCACCACCCGGCGCGCCAGGTTGGCGGGAATGGCGAAACCGATGCCGATCGAGCCGCCGCTGCGCGAATAGATCGCGGTGTTGATGCCCGCCAGCCTGCCATCGGTGGTGACCAGGGCGCCGCCGGAATTGCCCGGATTGATGGCGGCATCGGTCTGGATGAAGAACTGGTAATCGCTGGCGGAAATCTGGGTGCGGGCCAGGGCCGAAACAATGCCCATGGTCACGGTCTGGCCGACGCCGAAGGGATCACCCACCGCCAGCACCAGATCGCCCACCTGCACCGCGTCGGAATCGGCGAAGGGCACCACTGGCAAACGCTCGCCCTTGGGATCGATCTTCAGCACCGCCAGATCGGTACGCGGATCGGCCAACAGCACCCGCGCCTTGAATTCGCGCTTGTCGGACAGCGCGATTATGATCTCATTGCCGCCCTGCACCACATGATTGTTGGTCAGGATCAAGCCGTCGGCGCGCACGATGACGCCCGAGCCCAGGCTCTGTTGCACGCGCTGGCGCATTTCGGGCGAACCGAACAACTGGCTGAAAAGCGGATCGTTGAAAAAAGGGTTGACCTGCTGCTGCACGACAGAGCGGGCATAGACGTTGACCACCGCCGGCACGATGCGCTTGACCACCGGCGCGAAGGTCAGCTGTACCTGCCCCATCGAAGCGGGAGCGGCGGGCAAGGCGCGCGGGGTTTGCGGCGTCACGCGCAGAGGCTCGGGCTTCACCGCAGGCCTGGTATCGGCAGTGAGCGCCGGCAGGGCATAAATGGCGGCGCCTGCCAAAGCCGCGGCGCCCGCAAGAATCGATATGGTCTTCATCGGCCTTCCCGCATGAATTTGATGACATGATGCAAACGAAAAAGGGCGGCATTGCTGCCGCCCCGAATCTATTCCGAAGTTAGGCCAAAATCAGGCCTGGGCCTCGGCTTCAACTTCCACCGGACCGGAATCCTGGCCCTTGGCGGCTTCGTCGCGGTCGATGAACTCGATGATCGCCATCGGGGCATTGTCGCCATGACGGAAACCGGCCTTGAGCACGCGGGTGTAGCCGCCGGGGCGGCCCTTGTAGCGGGGGCCGATCACGTCGAACAGCTTGGTCACCTGATCGGCATCCTTGATCTGGGCCAGGGCCTGGCGGCGGGCATGCAGGTCCTTGGCGCCGCGGCGCGACAGGGTCACCAGCTTTTCGATCACCGGACGAAGGTCTTTCGCCTTGGGCAAGGTGGTCTTGATCTGCTCATGCTTGATCAGCGCGGCGGTCATGTTGCCCCACATCGCCTTGCGGTGCGAAGCGGTGCGGTTGAACTTGCGGCCTTGATTGCCGTGACGCATGGGATTGGCTTTCTAAAAAATCAGTATTGGTCTTCGTAACGCTTGGCGAGGTCTTCGATATTCTCGGGCGGCCAGCCGGGCACTTCCATGCCCAGATGCAGGCCCATTTCGGCCAGCACAGCCTTGATCTCGTTCAGCGACTTGCGGCCGAAGTTCGGGGTGCGCAGCATCTCCGCTTCGGTCTTCTGGATCAGGTCGCCGATATAGACGATGTTGTCGTTCTTCAGGCAGTTGGCCGAACGCACGCTGAGCTCCAGCTCGTCCACCTTCTTGAGCAGCACCGGATTGAAGGCCAGGTCCGGCTTGCTCTCTTCGGCGACGCGCTCGCGCGGCTCTTCGAAGTTGATGAAGACCTGGAGCTGGTCCTGCAGGATGCGCGCGGCATAGGCCACGGCATTGTCCGGCGTGACGGCGCCGTTGGTTTCGACGGTCAGGGTCAGCTTGTCATAGTCGAGGATCTGGCCCTCGCGGGTGTTCTCGACCTTGTAGGAAACCTTCTTGACCGGCGAGAACAGCGAATCGACCGGAATCAGGCCGATGGGCGCGTCTTCGGGACGGTTGCGGTCGGCGGGGACATAGCCCTTGCCGGTGGCGATGGTGAGTTCCATGCGGAAATCCACCTTCTCGTCCAGGGTGCAGAGCACCAG
>CBHTTW010000067.1:0-10539 GCA_966096025.1 uncultured Alphaproteobacteria bacterium
GCGCAAGGCACGTCGCGGTCCCAGATGTCGTGATGGATCATCTGGTAGTGCCAGCGGCGCTTGCCGGTTTCCAACTCGACGGCGACGATGCTGCAGCTGAATAGCGTGTTGCCCTGGCGGCGAACGCCAGATTCGTCGGCCGAGGGAATCTCGATCCCCAGATAGGCCAGGCCCAATTCCTCGTCGGCCGAAATCTGCGCCCAGCAGCCGGTGTTGGTGGCCTTCTCGGCCTCGCCCGCCCGAATCCAGGTGTCGTAGCCGAACTCGCCCTTGAGCGGGATGGTATGAAAGATCCAAAGCCGCTTGCCGGTCTTGACGTCGAAGCCTCGGACATAACCCTTGGCGCGCGGCTTGTTGCCCGGCACGCTGCCCGAGGCATGGGCGGCGCCCACGATCACCACATTGCGCGCCACGGTCGGCGTGGCGTGCAGGCCGATCTCGCCGCCCAGGGGATCGATCTCCTGATCCATGTTCAATTTGAGATCGACCACGCCATTTTCGCCGAAGCCCGCAACCGGCAGGCCGGTCTTGGCGTCCAGCGCCACCAGCTGATAGCCGGTTGTGACATAAAGGATGCGTTCTTCGCTGCCGTCGGTCCAATAGGCCAGGCCGCGGCCGGAATATTGCCGCGGCGCCATGCGCGCGCGCTCGCCCTCGTCCTTGCGGAACATCCAGAGCATTTCACCATTGGCGGCATCCAGGCAGATCACATCGCGGCGCGAACCGGCGGTGGTGTACATCCTGCCCTTGATCACCAGCGGCGTCGCCTCCCAGGTATATTCCGGGCGCGATCCCAGCATGTGGGAAGGCATGCGCCAGGCGACTTCCAGCTTGTCGAAATTGCCGGCGTTGATCTGGTCCAGCGGCGCGTAGCGGGTATTGGCCAAATCATTGGCATAGCCGCGCCAATCGGTATCGGCGGGCGCTGTTTGAGCCTTTGCCGGCAAGCCGGTCATCATCAGCGTCATCGCTGTCGAAGACAGCATGCCGCGCCGTGTCAGAAACGCCATATTACCCCTCCCATCGCGGGCCGCGGAAACGGCGGCCATCGGCGGCCCAGCCGCGCTTTGCCCCATCCTGCATGGAGGATCGCATCCCGGTCAATTCGGGCGTGGATTCAGGCCGAATTGGGTCCGATTGGCCGCGCCCGCCTAAGGCTTGTCGTAAGAATCGCGCGACCATGGCCGAAAGCCCATGGGCACTTTCTGCGGCCAGACCTGATCCAGGGTGGAACGCTGCAACAACCGCCCATCCGTCATCACATAGGCGATGTCGGTGGTGTTGCGGATATTGCGCAAGGGATCGCTGTTGAGCACGACAAGATCGGCAAGCTTGCCCGCCTTCAACGAACCGATCTGGTCTTCCGCCCCCAGGAAATGCGCCCCTGCGACCGTGGCGGTATAGAGCGCCTCGATCTCGGTCATGGCATCGGCAAAGGTCCAGATATCCCAATGCGTACCGATGCCCGGCTGCTCGCCATGCTCGCCCGAGGTCACATAGCCGCCGGCGCGCTGAATATCGGCCGAAGATTCGGCATAGACCGGATGCCAGAAACGTTCCTTGGGCTGCTCCACCATCGAGCGGGCATTGCGCCCGTTGATGAAGGATTTGGACGCGACATAGGTGTAGATCGGGTCCTTTTCCAGATGCGCATAGGGGCGGAAGTAGGTCTGTGTTCCGTCCGGCCAGCCGATAATGGTCATGGTCGGCGAATGGGTGACGCCGGTCTTGGCGAAGAAGGTGGTCATGTCCTTGTACAAGGGCAGCGCCGCGATGGCATGTTCCCAGCCGGTTTGCCCGTCCATGGCAAAACCCAGCGCCAGGATCGGCGAAGCGCCTTCCGCCGTCACCGGCATATTATGTTCGCGCGCCGCCTCGATCAGGTACTGATGCTTCTTGCGGTTGGCGACACGGAAGTTCTTGAGGGACTCGATGCCCAACGCCAGGCGCGATGAGACGTGGTAGCGGGCGTCTTCCATACTGTCGATGCGCACATGATCGCCAAGGCCGATGAAGCCGCCTTCGGAAACCACCTTGCCGGTGCCGTAGGTGCGCGGCCCCAGCACATAGCCGACCTCGGTCAGGTCGCGCAGCAGCGCATGGCCGGTATTGGTGCCGGAGGGATCGCGCACCGTGGTCACGCCATAGGCCTGGGCAATGGACAGGCGCATGTGGCGGCGCATGGCGACGCCATCGTCCGCGCCTTCACTGTTGACGATATGGGCATGCATGTCGATCAAGCCGGGAATGATGGTCTTGCCGGCCATGTCCATGACGGTATCGCCGGCCGCGGGCTGGCATTCGCCGACACAAAGCAGCTTGCCCTTCTCGACGATGATATTGCCCTTCTCGATCACCTGATTGCCTTCCATGGTGATGATCTTGGCGTTCATCAAAGCCAGCCGCCCCGCCGCCCGTTCATTCGGCACCGTGACGCGCAGGAGGGTTTCCGTCTTTCGGCCGGTGGCGGTATTGAAGAGGACGAAGCGATTTCCGGAAATCAGCTGCACTTCGGTGGGGCTGAAGGACGAGGCGCTGGAAAAGCCATTGGGATCCAGCCGGGTGCGTCCCCGGGGCATATCGTTGGGTTGAACGGAAATCACCCTCTCATTGTCACTCGGTGAGCGCATGGGCCGAGGCTCGCCGGCCTTTGGTTCGTCTGGCGTCGCGAGTGCCACGCGAAACAGGCCCGGGACCTCATCACTGGCCAGCCTGTGCTGCGGTAGATTCGAATTTCCGGGACGAGATGACTGGGATACTTGGTTGCCCGATGGTTTCTCTGGAAGTTTCTGGTGGAAGAGCCTCTGTCCGCTTTCAAACAGGACGGATTTCCCATCGGGCATCAACATGGGGCTATTGCCTGAACCGCTACGGGGCGGGAACAGCGCATGGCGACGTTCGTTGCTACCGTCGGGAGCCACCGTGATAACCTCGAAGACGCGCGATGTCGTATCGTCGCCCGGGAACGGTTCCATGAACACCATGGGATTCTTGGAGCGGCTCTGGCGGGTAAAGGAAATACGGCCATCGGACATAATCTGAGCCGGCTGGCTGAACACGAGTTGGGTGATGCGGTCTTGCGCGCAGGTGCCCATGTTGATCCGGCGCAATTCCCAACTGCCGCCGTCCCAGGGTGATCCTTCGGTCGGCGCGACCGTGCGCGCCGTCACCACCAGGGTGCCGCCCTTTTCCCAGCGCGGATGAATGAAGGCCGTGGGCCCGGCGCAGCTCTGCACCACCTTGCCGCTGGCGGCATCCAGGACATTCAGGGCGCCCAGCTTTTCGTCATGCCAGGTGGCGAAAGCCAATTTGGTGCCGTCGGGCGACCAGGCGGGCGTGATCTCGGCAGGCCCCTTGCCGTCTCCGGCGATCAGCGGCGTCGCATCGGCCGCGGCGCTCATGTCCTTCTTCCACAGCCGGCCAATGGCGCCGAACACCAGGGTGCGCTTGTCCGGCGACAAAGCGGGCCACAGATACAGACGCGGCGTGAAATTGACGGCATTGGCGGCATCGAGCTTGGGCTTCACCAGCTCGCTGACGGTGCGCTGATAGCGCGCGGAAAAGGGAATCCGGGTGACGGCATTGGTCGCGACATCGACTTTCCAGAGATGGCCATCGCGCCAGAACAGCACCGACTTGCCGTCGGGGGTCCAGTCATGGCCGGGCATCTGGGTGTCGACATAGTAAGCGTGCGAGCGCGAAACATCGCGGGTCACCGGATCGACCAGCACTTTCTCGGTTTTGGTCTGGGTATCCAGCAGCACCAGCGCCGTGGTGCCTTTCAGGTGATGGCGGCGGAAGAAGGTGTTGCCCTCCGGCATTTCCTTGGCATAAGCGATGTAGCGCCCCGACGGATCGGGATGCGGCTCCATTTCGGCCGGCGAACGCTCCGCCAACTCGTGATAGGCCATCACCCAGGGCGTATCGATCTTGTCCTTGGTGGTATCGGGCAATTCGGGCGTGGTCATGGTCTCGATCTTGCCGGTCGCAAGTTCGATGCGCTTTATCTTCTGGCGGTACTGGAAGATGGAAAGACCGCGGTACGGCATGACGGCGGAATGGAAATAGACATAGCGGCCGTCGGGCGAATAGGTCGGCGCATAATACTGGTCCGAGGTTCCCGCCAGCAATTCGCGCGGCTTGCCGCCATTGGCCGGCACCAACGCCAGCGCCCAGGTGCGGCGATGCCAGCCGCGCCCCGGCGAGGCCAGATTGCGCACGGCAACAATGGTCTTGCCGTCCGGCGACCAGGCCGGATCGGTGAAGCGCATGAAGCCATCATTGTAGAGAATGCGGGCGTTTGAGCCGTCGGCATTCATCACCCACAAATTGTCCTGCCCGCCGCGATCGGAGACGAAGACGATGCGGTTGCCGTCGGGTGAAAAGCGCGGATGGGCGTTGACGGCAATGCCGCTGGCCTGGGTCAGCGATTCTGCCGCGCCGCCATTGATGGGCAGGCGGTAGATGTGACCCAAGAGATCGAAGATGACGCTGTCGCCTTTGGGCGAGACCGAAAGCCCCGCCATGGTGGCTTCATCGACCGTGAAGTCGAGGCGGTTGGGATTGGCGCCTTTGGCGCGGATGAATTCGGCGTCGGCGCCCTGCCCGACGCCGCTGGAGCTATTGATTGGCGCAAGCGCAGATTGCGCGCTGGAGGCCAGGATCGGCGGCGCGATGCACAGCGCCGCGGCCAAGAGCAGATGACGGTGTTTCATATGCAAGCTCCCCATTTCGCACCCCGCCGGATCCGCGAGGTTTACACAGGGCGATTGGGGAGACGGGCGCTGAAAGCGCAGAACCCCTTACGCCACACGCCTTTTTGATTGTTCTTTTCCAGCCTCGCCGCAGTCCCGTCGCGGCAAGCGTGGGGGAGGAGCCCGCGTGAGTCAAATTATGAACTGGAATTCAGGGTGACCGCGACGGCTTCGGCGGAAGAGAAGAATGGTGCCCAGGGACAGAATTGAACTGCCGACACGCGGATTTTCAATCCGCTGCTCTACCAACTGAGCTACCTGGGCACACTGGCGGGAGGCGCTTCTTAGGGGAGGCAGGCCCCCCTTGTCCAGCACCCCCGCCCTACTCCTCGTCCGGGTCTTTTTCGCTGGGGTTTGAAGGGCTTGCCGGGTCCGCCGGGGCCCCGGGAATGGCGTAACCGCCCTTGAGCCAGCGCCCCAGATCGATGTCGGCGCAGCGTTTGGAGCAGAAAGGCTTGAAACCGGCCGCTTCCGGCTTGTTGCAGATGGGGCAGTCAGCCATGGCCGCCCGCCTCCAGCAGCGCCACGGTCACCGCCAGCGGCAGCCCCACCACATTGGAATAGGAGCCGGAAATCTCCTTGATCCACATTTCGGCGCGGCCCTGGATGGCATAGCCGCCCGCCTTGCCCACGCCTTCCCGGCTTTCGACATAGGAGGCGATCTGCCGCTCGGTCAGGCGCAGCAGCGAAACGCGAGTCTGCGCCAACCGCGTGCGCAATTTTCCTTGCGGCGTGACCAAGGCGACCGCGGTGATCACCTGATGCCGCCGGCCCGAGAGCAATTTCAAACAGGCGCGCACTTCATCGTCATCCGCCGCCTTGGGCAGGATGCGGCGGCCCACCGCCACCACCGTATCGGCGGCCAAAATCAGGGCCGGCTTTCCGTTCCATTCGCTTTCCACCTTGCGCGCTTTTTCCGCCGCCAGGCGCAAGGCATGGGCGCGCGGCGCCTCGCCCTTGTGGACGGTTTCATCGATGGCGGCGGGAAGGATGGCGTCGGGCGTAATGCCGACCTGCGCCAACAGTGCGGCACGGCGCGGACTTTCGCTGGCCAATACCAGCGGCACACTCATGTCAGCGGAATCTATACGTAATACGACCCTTGGTCAGATCGTAAGGAGTCATCTCGATCATCACCTTGTCGCCGGTCAGCACGCGGATGCGGTTCTTGCGCATCTTGCCGGCGGTATGGGCGATGATCACGTGATCATTGGCGATCAGCTTGACGCGGAAGTTCGCATTCGGGAGGAGCTCCTCGACGATCCCCTCAAACTCCAGCATTTCTTCCTTGGCCAATGGGTCCTCTTAAACCTTTCGCGAGCGGGGGAGATAGGGGGAAAAGTCCCGAAAAGCAAGCCTTTCCAACGGTTTTCCACCCTTTTGGAAGCCGCTTTTGCTTATTTTTGGTCGCTCCGGCTCGCGCCTACGCTCTATGTATCCGCCGCTGCGGGGGCCAAAAAGCGCTGTTTCAGACGCTGCATCAGCTGGTCGCGCACCGCCCGGTAGGCCATCAGCCGCTGCTC
Organism: uncultured Alphaproteobacteria bacterium; assembly: GCA_966096025.1. GTDB lineage: Bacteria > Pseudomonadota > Alphaproteobacteria > Micropepsales > Micropepsaceae > Rhizomicrobium. The sequence goes on from CBHTTW010000067.1 coordinate 6,278, forward strand.
GCGGGAGCCCTCCACCGCCGTGGGGTCCATGGTGGGCCAATATTCCACCTGGGTGGCCGCGGTGCGGGTCAGTTCGACCGCCTTGTGCTGGGCCTCGGGCGACAGGGTCACCACCAGGTCGAAACTGCCATCCTCCAGGTCCTCGAAGCGGCGCGGCTTGTGCTTGGCGATCTCCAGCCCGATCTCGCCCATCACTTCCACCGCCAGGGGATCGAGGTCGCCCGCCCGCACCCCGGCCGATTCGATGTAGATCCCGCCGCGCGTCAGATGTTTCAGCATCGCCGCCGCCATCGGCGAGCGCACCGCATTCATGGTGCAGGCAAAGAGCACAGCTTGCGCCATGTCAGCCCCGCATCTGCAGCACGCAGATCAGCGTGAACAGCCGGCGCGCCGTGTCGAAATCGCTTTGCACCTTGTCGGCCAGCCGCGCCTGCAACTCGCGGGCGCCTTCGTCGTGCAAGGTGCGGCGCGCCATGTCCAGGGATTCGATCTGGTGCGGCGGCGCGGTGCGGATCGCCTTGTAATAGCTGTCGCAGACCAGGAAATAGTCCTTCACCGTCTTGCGCAGCGGCGCCAGCGACAGAAACACCCGGCCCTGCTCGCCGCCGTCCTCGCGGCTGATGTTCAGCACCAACCGGCTGTCTTCCATGCCCAGATGCAGGTGATAGGGCCCGCCGGACGAACCCTCCGGCTTGAAGAAATTGGCCTCGAGCAGGTCGTAGATCGCGACTTCGCGCTCCTGCTCCACGGCGCGGCTGCGATACACCACACTGGCTTCGTCGAGGGTGATCGCCGAAAGCCGGTATTCCACGGGTCAGCCGCTGCTTTTTGGATTCAGCCGCGCCGCGATGGAAGCGGCATGGGCATCCAGGCCTTCGGCCTGCGCCAGGACTATCGCCTCCGGCCCGATGGCGGCGATGCTTTTGGCGTCCAGCCCCAGAATGGTGCTGCGCTTCATATAATCCAGCACCGACAGGCCCGAGGAGAACCGCGCCGTGCGCGAGGTGGGCAAGACGTGATTGGGGCCGGCGATATAATCGCCCATCGCTTCCGGCGTGTGGCGGCCCAGGAAGATGGCGCCGGCATGGCGCACTTTCTTGAGCAGGATTTCGGGATCGGCGGTGGCGATTTCCAGATGTTCGGCGGCGATGGCATCGGCCAGCGGCGCGGCATCGTCGAGGGTTTTCACCACAATGATGGCGCCGTTGTCGTTCCAGCTTTTTGCCGCGATCTGTTTGCGCGGCAGGCGCGCGATCTGCGCCCGCGCCGCCGCGTCCACTCTATCGGCGAAAGCGGCATCGTCGGTGATCAGGATGCTTTGCGACGACGCATCGTGTTCGGCCTGGCTCAGCAGGTCGGCGGCGATCCAGTCCGGATCATTCTTGCCGTCGGCGATCACCAGAATTTCCGACGGTCCCGCGATACTGTCGATGCCGACCTGGCCGAAGACCTCGCGCTTGGCGGCCGCGACATAGGCATTGCCGGGGCCGACGATCTTGTCCACGGGCCTGATGCTTTGGGTGCCATAGGCCAGCGCCGCCACCGCCTGCGCGCCGCCGATGCGATAGATGTCGCTGATGCCGGCGCGCTTGGCCGCCGCCAGCACCAGCGGATTGAGCTTCCCGCCGCTGGCGGGGGTGACCATCACGATGCGTTCCACGCCGGCGACCTTGGCGGGAATGGTATTCATCAGCACCGATGACGGATAGGACGCGGTGCCGCCCGGCACATACAGGCCCACACTGTCGACCGGGGTCCAGCGCCAACCCAATTGCGCGCCGGTTTCGTCGGTATAGCGCGCATCTTCCGGCATCTGGCGCTTGTGATAGCTCTCGATGCGCCGGGCGGCGGTCTCAATGGCCGCGAGTTGGGCCTTGCTGACCTGGGCAAGCGACGCGTCGATTTCCGCAGCCGTCAGCTTCAGCGTTTCCGCCGCCACACCGGCGCGGTCGAATTTGTTTGTCAGCTCCACCAGCGCCGCGTCACCACGCTTGCGCACATCGGCGACGATGCCGCGCACCACCGCGGCGACATCCTCCTCCTCTTCGCGCTTGGCAAAGAGCAGCTTCTGGAAATCGGCCTGGAATGAAGCATCGGAACCATTCAACCGGCGCGCCATCAGCGGCCCTCCGCGTCATGGTCCGGCGTAGCGATGGCCGCCCAAGGTCCCGTCAAATCGGCCAGTTCGGCGTCGATGCACTCCACTGTCAGGCGGAAGGCGCCGCCGCCGGCCAGAACGATCTCGATCACCCCGCCGGGATCATCACTGCCTGCCGGTTCAAAGCGCACCGCCAGCACCGACACCACCGCTTCGCCGGCGCCCAGCTTGACCTTGCTGGATTGCACCTTCAGCACGCCGTCGAAATGCAGGCCGGCGCGCACCCGCGTCTTGCCGCCCTCTTCCCACTGCAAACGGTTCACCATCGCGGCGAAGCGGCGCTTTTTGGGCAGCCAGGTAAAGTCCTTGAGCTTGGCGGCGGCGTCCTGCAACCGCGCCGACAGGATTTCCAAATCCTCGCCATCGGCGGCGGCCAGCCTGAGCCGGCTCATTCGGACACGCGCGCGATGTCGGCGCCCACCTTTGAGAGTTTTTCTTCCAGCCGGTCGAAGCCGCGGTCCAGATGATAGACCCGGCTGACCAGGGGTTCGCCTTCCGCCGCCAGCCCGGCCAGCACCCAGGACACCGAAGCGCGAAGATCCGTCGCCATCACCGGCGCGCCCTTGAGTTTTTCCACCCCACGCACCGTGGCGGTGTCGCCGTCGATGCGGATCTGCGCCCCCATGCGCGCCAGTTCCGGCACATGCATGAAGCGGTTTTCGAAAATCTTTTCCCGGATCACCGAGGTGCCGTCCGCCACCACCATCAGCGCCATGATCTGGGCCTGCAGGTCGGTGGGAAAGCCGGGATAGGGCGCGGTGGTGACGTCATTGGCGTGCGGCCGCCCGCCTTTCATCCGCACTTTCAGCCCGAGCGGCGTGGCGGAAATTTCCGCGCCGCTCTTGACCAGCAGCGAGCTCAGCGAGGCGATGGTTTCCGGCGCGGCGCCCACCAGCTCGACCTCGCCGCCGGCAATGGCGGCGGCGATGGCATAGGTGCCCGCTTCGATACGGTCCGGCATCACCCGGTAATCGGCGCCATGCAGGCTGGCGACACCTTCAATGGTGATCTCGCTGGAACCCAGGCCGGTAATTTTCGCACCCATCGCGACCAGGCAATTGCCCAGGTCGGAAATTTCCGGCTCGCGCGCGGCATTGACGATCTTTGTGGTGCCCTTGGAAAGCACCGCCGCCATCATCGCGGTTTCGGTGGCGCCGACGGAGACAAAGGGAAACACGATCTCCGCGCCCTTCAGCCCGCCGGGCGCGGTGGCGCTGACATAGCCTTCGGCCAGGTCGATCTTGGCGCCCATCGCCTGCAGCGCCGCCAGATGCAGTTCCACCGGCCGCGCACCGATGGCGCAGCCGCCCGGCAGCGAGACTTTGGCTTCACCCTGGCGCGCCAACAGCGGCGCCAACACCTGGAAGCTCGCCCGCATCTTGCGCACCATGTCGTAGGAGGCGAACACGGACGTGATCTGGCGGGCCTGGAGTTTCATCAGGTCGCCCTCGCCCAGCCCGGGCGACATGTTGACCTGGATGGAGACGCCGAAACTCATCAACAGCTCGGCCATGGCGCGCACGTCCGCCAGCCGCGGCACATTGGCCAGGTTCAAGGGTTCGGCGGTCAGCAACGACGCCGCCATCAGTTTCAGGGCGGCATTCTTGGCGCCGCTGATGGGGATCTCCCCCTTCAGCGGGTGGCCGCCGCGGATACGAATACGGTCCATGGCAGCCCTTGTAGCCGGGGGGGCTGCCCAAGGAAAGACTGGGAAAAAGCAGGGCTAGGCTGAGTTTTTGGGGGGCTTTTGGACCGTGTCCCCAGGGGGTGTCCCGGCCAGGGGCGGCTCCTTGACGGGCTTTGGGTCTTTCTTTCGGTCTTGGGGGCCTTTGCGGCGCTTGAGATTGGCGCGCAGCGCCGCGGCCAGCTTTTCCGGCGAGGATTTGGCCATGTCAGCCCTGGTAAAAGCCCTAGAAGAGAATCTGGAAAGTCCGGCTTTCCTTCGCGGAATCCATAGGTTATAGCAGCGCACCTTTGACCAAACTTTGGCTTAAGGGTTGGCCGCTAAGGTCCAAAAATACCACGGATGCCGTAGTAGCGTAGTGGTAGCGCAATCCCTTGGTAAGGGATAGGTCGTGAGTTCGATTCTCACCTACGGCACCAT
>CBHTTW010000068.1:0-10420 GCA_966096025.1 uncultured Alphaproteobacteria bacterium
CGGAAAGCGACCCGCGGGCGTTTGAATGCCGAGGCTCTCGGTTATTTGAACCAGGTCAGAAGTTGCGCCCAAATGCTGAAGATGACGAACAGGAACAGGATAAATCCCGTGAAGCCATCAATCCCGTCTTTGTTTTTGGGCTTTGCCATAGCACCCGCATTGTAGCGAAAGTTCGTTAATCAGCCATTATCGAATCGGATCCGGCGGGGCCGTTTCGCCTGGACCTGCGATCGCCTGTTTTATCGGCAGACGCACCCCAGCTTTGCCGGTTTCGTCGGCATTCTCCACGAAAAACTCAATTGCAAAACGTCGCACCAGGTTGCGAACCGCCAAAATCCCGGCAATCCCGATTGAGCAATCCGTTCTTGCAGATTTAGGCTTGGGAAAATCGCGTTTCCTGGGGGACCTTCCTTTGCCGACACGCCAGTCTTTGACTCATTTGGTGTTGCGTGACCGGCCGCGTTTTTCGCTCGAGATCGCCAGCATCGAATATTGCGTCCAGTGGGATGATGCGGCGCAGAGCTGGGACGTATTGCGCAATGGCGTGGCGAAGGAGGCGCGCAAAATGCGCGCATCGGCGGTTGCAACGGCCATCCGGGACGCCAAGGCGGAGTTCAAGGCTTTCAGCGGCACCGTAATTGTGACCTGTTTGGACGGTCGCGAACGCGAGACGCTGTGGCGGGCCACGCAATAGAAGATGGGCAGACGGGAAGGTTGCGGGGGCGAGCCGGTTCCTAGTTGATCTGCAGAACGGCCGTCCCGATCCGTTTCGGCACCTGGCCGACCGGAATATTGGCAACGACTTTCATCGCCTTCACATCGACGGCCACCGTCATATTCGCGCCCGCCGCGCCGAAATAGGCGAATTTGCCGTCCGGTGTGAAGGTGATCCATTCGGGATGCTGACCCACGAACACGCTGCCCATCGGCTTCAGATCGGGCAGGGAATAGACATAGGCATGGCCAAATACCTTGCTGGTCGACCACAGCGTCTTGCCGTCCGCCGGTATGCCCAGGCCATGCGCCGGCGCGCCCTGCAGCCCGTCGGTGTGCGCATGCGCGTTCGGGATCGGCGGATGCTCGATCCGCTGCGTTTCCTTGCCGCTGGCGAAATCGACCACGGCCAGGCCGTGATAACCGGACAATTGCACATAGATGTTGCGTGTCGTGCCGTCGGCATTGGTGTCAAACACCATCGGCCGGATGCCGGCGCTCAGCTTGATGGTGCGCACCATCTTGTCCGAGGCGATATCGACAATGCTGATGGTCGAGGCGGAAATCGAACCCGCGACGGCGAACTTGCCGTCGGGCGTGACATAGACATTGTGAATGGATCCGGCGACGGGGATGGTCTTGACCCGGGTAAGCGACGCGGCATCGATCACATCCAGCGCGCCGGGCTCCTCACGGATGCCGACATAGATTTTGCGTCCGTCCTTGGTGATGGTGAGGTTGTTCGGCCTGCCGGACAGCGCGATGCGTTTGGTCACGCGCAGGCTTTTGGCGTCGACCACGTCCAGGGTGCTGAGCGATTCATTGGTCAGGTAAATGTGGGTGGAGTCCGAGGTCACCCCATGGACGATCTCGACCCCCTCGATGGTTCCGACAACCTTGTTGGTGACCGGATCGATGACATGAGCGTTGTCGCCGGCGGCGTTAGTCTGGACGATCCGGACGGATGTCGCCGCGGTCAGTTGCCAGGCGAGCAGCACCACCGCAGGCGCCATGACAAACCGGCGGAACGTCTGATTGTGCCTGATCATGATTGTCCTCCTTCTGAGGTGGAGCATAATTTAGCGTGACGTGCCGGGGCCCGCCTGTCCACGTACCCAGGCGGCGAGGGTTTGCCATTCCGGCGCATCCTGCGAATTCCAATGCTTGCCGCCGGCGTGGAACGGATCGCCGCCCGCGGCCTGCGCCAGGGGATGTCTCAACAGCCGGCTGGCGGCCGGCTGTCCTGGAACAACCAGTTTCGAGACGGTTTCGAAATTTTTTCGCGATTGCTCCTCATCCCAGGTCGTGGCCCCGGCCGTGAAGGGCTGCAGCTGCAAGAGGCTGCCCGTGGCATGGGTGTGGCACTGGATGCAACGCACCAGCCCGGGACGCTTGGTCATGAAGATCGGCTGCACCGAGGTCTTGAAATAGGCATAATCGAGCGCCGGTTTGGCCGCACTCTGTTGCGCCGCGGCGACGACCGGAACGGCCGTCACTGCCGCCGCCAGGGCGGCGATTAACAACCGAAGTGCGGGCAAATGAACCTCCTTGATGTGCGGATGGCTATGGGCGATTCAGCGGTCTGACACGAGGCCTTGTCCCATTATACCTCGCCAAAAGCAAAAAGCCCCGCATCCATGGATGCGGGGCTTTTGTTTTTTGACAGGGGCGGCTTACAGACCGCGCAATTCGCGCAGGGCGATCTGCAGCATGGCCTTGCAATGACCCACATTATAGGCCCAGCCGGCGGTCGTGGTACTGGCCTCCCTGGGGAAAAACTTGTCGGTATCCATGCCGCGCGGATGCTCCGGGAAGATCAGGCGCTTGTAATTGTTGCGCACCAACAACTTCATCACTTCATACATGTCGTTGTCGCCGTCATCCGGATTGACTTCGGTATAATCCAGCCGCGGCTTTCGCATCACGACATTGCGGAAATGCACCTGGCCGATGCGGTTGCGCGAGGCCAGCCAGTTGCCCACCACGATCGGATCTTCACCCAATTCGCGGGTGACGCCGCAGTCCCAGGTCATGGTGTTGGAAGGCGAATTCACCGTTTCCACCAGCCGCTTCCAGTCCGAGAAGCTGTTCAGCACCTGGGCCGAGCCGCGGCTCATGGGCGGCGGCGGGTCGTTGGGATGCACGGACATCACCACATTGTTCTTTTCCGCCACCGGAATCACTTCCTTGAGGAAGTATTCCATGTTCTTCCAGGTATCTTCATAGTTCTGGACGGCGCCGTCCGCCGGAAGCGGGGGCAGGTCCTTCATGCGGTCAAAATTGAAGTCCGTGTAACCGGCGCCGCCACGCCCGGGCACCTGCTTGTACCCGTCGGTGGCGCGATGGTTGTAGAAATTCCATTCCAAGACCGGAATGCCCAGCTTTCCCATATTGACGATGGTCTGCTTGATCTTGCCGATCTCCTCGTCGCGGCCCGGCAGGCCACGCACGATCTTGTTCATTTCGGGGTCCATGCCACCCTGATAGGACCAGCGGATCATCAGGATGCCGATATGCATGTCGTGCTTCTTGAGCGCGTCAACCCGAGGCTGGAGATAGTCCATGCCCCAGGGCTGGGCCGGCACGGCCTGGGCGTCGATCCAATTGATGCCGAGCTGCTTGATGCGGAGCGCCTCCGCCTCGCTCAGCATGTCGTTCATATAGATGGTGAGCTTGGGGGTATCGGGGCCTTCCTGCGGCTGACCAATGCGCTTGTTGGGCGTGGGGTTGTAAGGCGCGTTGGGTCCCTGCTGCGCGAGGGCGGGCAGGGCAGCGGCGCCCGCCATCATGGCGCCTGCCGATGTCCGGAGCATACCCCGGCGGGATAGGTGTTTGGATGTCATGTTTCGTCCCCTGGTGACAAGCGTTTGGCGCTTGGCTGTTGTTGCCGGCGCGAGGTTATCAATTCCCCACGCGGCGGCAAGTCACCAGGGAATGTCTTTGGCGTATTTCCGGATCACGCTCTCAAATACTGGAAAGTTGCCGTCATAAGCGGCTTTCGACCGGGCGCTTAACGTAAAGGCAAGCAGCGTGTCGCCTTCCTCGGAATAGGCCACGGCTTTCCAGCTTCCCGCGCCCGCGAAGGAATAGACATTGAACGGCACACCATCCTGGTCGGCTACGTCCGGCAGCTTTTTGACCTGCGCTCCGGGCGAAGCGGCGCGATCCTTTTCCAGCAGGTTGGACAGGCTGTTGTTGGCGCGGGGAAAGCCGCGCGCCTGGATGCTGACTTCGGCATTGGCCGGATCGACGCCGTCGGGAATGAGAATATTCGCGTTCAGATGCTGGCTGGATTCCTGGTCCTGGTGCCAGTCGGCGGGGTCATTCAGCTTGGGCCAGGACTTCATGCCTTCCGGGGTTGCGAATTGCAGCATTTCCGCGCGCGCGGTTCCCGCAAGGCAAAGCAATATTGCGATTGCGATCAGTCGATGCAATTGAGTTTCCCCTTGGTTGCCGCCCATGCAGTTTCATCCTGCGGCCAGGGCAGGGCAACAGCAAACCCGGCGGCGAGCGCTGATTTCGCCTTCCGGCAGGATCAAGGCCCTGTCGGCGTTGTTGAGACGATTGGCGCGGCAACTGCGAGAGCCTGGATGTCCGCCGCCGCCCGCGCAACAGCCGCCGTGCTTGTCAGGGCCTCTATCGCCAGACGAACCCGGTAGGTTTCACCGCCTTTCAGGCTTGGAACACGTCCCGCGGCGCGCTCGACCGGGCGCGGATTGGGAAAACTGGTGCCGGGCTCAAGTCCCGTCACATAACCCGCTTTTGGCGTCACTTCATTCTTCCACAACGACATGTAAGGCAGGCCCTTGATGTCAAAGCTCATCAACACGCCGCTGCCGCCGTCCGGCGATTTGAGCATCGCCTTGGTCATGCCGCGCGCATCGCCATGCAGCCGCATGTTGAACACCTGGGCGGCATAGGGCTGGACATGCGGCCCGCTATAGCGGTTCCAGCCTTTCAGATCGCCCGCCGCCGAGGCTGTGTTCATCGGCGCCACTTGTTTGACCGGCGCGACGAATTCCGCGCCCGCGCCCAGGAGCGGCGTGCCGAAATTGGTGTGATAAAGCAGCTGCATTTCCTGGGCAGCATCCGACAGGTTGGTGATTTCGTCGTCGAACACCATTTCAGGCCTGCCGATCACGGTGGAAATCTCCGAGGTCAGCCGCAATTGCGGGCCGAAAGTCTGGGTGTCGTTGACGACGCCGCGGAACACCAGCCGCGGCACCGGCGCGGCTTCATAGCGCACACTGACATGGCTGGCGGGAAGATAATCGACGCGGCCGTGCAAGGTGAGCTGCTCGTTGCCGTCCTGCACCGGCGATCCGAAGGACGCCAGGCCGCCGCGCACCATCAAGCCGCCAAAGCCCGCCACCCAACCGGCGCCGCCATTATCGGTCAGCCTTACATAGGACGGATGAATGATGTCCTTGACCGGGGAGTCCCATCCCAGCCGCAATTTGCCCGCCTGCGCCGTCCAGACTTCAAAGCCGCGCGACGGCACGATGGTGAATTTCATCGCGCCATTGTCGACGTCCATCACCTGCACGCCTTCCTGGCGCCCGCCATGCAGGGTGCGCAATTGCACGCTCCACCCATTGCCGCCCCATTCCGCTGAGCTGACTTTCCAGTCCGCGGTTGCAAGATTGCGGTCGGTATCGATCAACACCTTGCTCTGTTGTCCGCCCGCTTGGGCGAAGGCGGGATGGGCGACGGCGCAAGCCATCAGCGCGAGCAATATTTTCCGCATCCTGTTCCCCCAAATTTTTCTTTTCTTTGGGCCATTAGCGGCAGCGGCGCCTTGGCTTGTCAACATACAAAGCCAATCCTAGAGTGAGCATCGGGCAGGGCGCTGATGCGGAAGTCCGCGATTTGGATGGGTACGGCTTTCGCGTTCGCGCTGGCGATCGCCGTGATGGTGCTTGTCCTGCGAGGCGCCGACAACAGCGGCACCAGGCTCGCCCTTGAGCTTACGGCACGCTGGTCCTTTTTGCTGTTCTGGCTGGCTTATGCGGGCAACGCCACCGCCCAGCTGTTCGGCGTGCGGTCCTGGGCCGGACATAGTCGGGAGTTCGGCCTGGCCTTTGCCGCGGCGCATCTGGTGCATATCGGCTTGATCGTCTGGCTCGGCGTTATTTTGGGACGGGTGCCGCTGTCCGGCGGACTTTTGCTGTTCTTCCTGATCGCCCTGTTCGCGACCTATCTCTTGATGGGCCTGTCCTTCGGCGGCGCCAAGGCGTTGGGAGCGGCCTGGCCGCCATTGCGATTCATCGCCATGAATTACATCCTGATCGCCTTTGCGCGCGATTTTGTCTTGCCGGTGCTGCATCCCAAACCGGCTCAGATCAATCTCGGCCATTACTTGTTTTATGCGCCGTTCATGGTGCTGAGCCTTGCGGCGCCGGTGCTGACTCTGCTGGCCGGCCGCCGCAGGAGCGCGCAGGCCTGATTGCCTGACAGGCAAGGCGAGACTAGGCTGGCCGCCAAGAAACCGGCCCAAGCCGGTCCACAAGAGGGGAAGCGATCATGAAAAACGTGAAGCATCATATGTCGCGGCGCGGCATGCTGGCCGCATCGGGCGGCGCGCTGCTGGCGGGCGTGGCCGATCCGGCGCTTGCGGCGGTGTCGCATGTCAATGGCATGCCGCAGGAAGGGCCCACCACGCCCAAGCTCACCATGTATATCTCGTCCGACCCCACCGTGTCCGAGATGCGCAAGCTCAAGCAGATCGGCATCAATATCGTCGACATGCCCGACATGCCGCCGCCGCCCTGGACCGAGGAGTGGTTCCGCAAGCGCATGGACCTGTTGGAGACGCAAGGTCTCAAGCTGGGCATCGTCATGGTGCCCTGGTTCAAGAACGGCGCGATGGAACCGGAATTCCTCAAAGTCGTGCATGGCAAGCCGGGCCGCGACGAGATGATCGAAAAGCTCAAGGCTTCGATCGTCGCCGCCGGCAAGGTGGGATTGCCGGTCATCGAATACGACTTCTTCCCGCACCGCGCCAATGAAGGTTACAAGGAAGAATTCACCGGCCGCGGCGGTTCCGGGCTTTTGACCTTCGATTATGAGCGGATGCGCAATCTGCCGCCCATTCCGTCCGAAGGCGCCGTCAGTTACGAAAAAGTGTGGGAAAATCTCACCCATTTCCTCAAGGAGTTGGTGCCGGTGGCGGAAAAGGCCGGGGTGCGGCTGTGCGTCCATCCCAACGATCCGCCGCCCCATATCAGCCGGGGCAATGGCCAGGTGCTGCACACATTGAAAGACTGGAAGCGGCTGATCGAGACCGTGAACTCGCCCTGCAACGGCCTGACCTTTGATTGCGGCGTCACCCGCGAACTGGGCGAGGACCCGGTCGAGGTCGCCAAATATTTCGGCAGCCGCGACCGCATCAATCACTGCCATTTCCGCAACGTCAAACTCACCAAGCCCAACGAGAAATATGTCGAGGTTTGGAACGACGAGGGCGACGACAATATGCTGGAAGTGATGAAGGAGCTGGTGCGGAACAAATATACCCGCCTGATCATGCCCGAGCATCCCCGCAGCATCGACAATGACAAGGACCAGAAGAATGGCGGCTATACCGGCTGGGTCTATAATGTCGGCTATGCCCGGGCGATGATGCAGGCGGCGCTGATGGAGGTGCGGAAATAACAGGCAAAGGACCCGGTCTTTGCGCCGAAAAAGCGCCGCCAGCCAGTGGGTTGGTGCTCTTTTCGCGTTGACTCCCTTTTCGCCTGGGCCAAAGCTGACCGCGAAAGCCCGATTTGGGCCAAGGGGGATTACCACAATGCTGACCGCAAAGACCGCTTTCAGGGTCGCGGCCATGGCCGCTTTGGCGCTCACGCCTTGCGGCCTGGCATCCGGCCAGACCAACGGCATCGCCTCACCCTTGCAGCATGTCACCCCCACCGGCGCGGTGAACATTCCGCAGGCGGAAGTTCCCAGCGTCTCGAATCTGGAGCCGGTGAAACCGCATTGGATATTCGTCAATCGCGGCAACGGCCAGGACGGCACCCGCATCTTCGACGGCGACACCGGCAAGATGAAGGGCATGGTCAATATGTATGGCCAGGACAGTTTTGCCTTCGATCCGCTGGGCAAGAATTTCTATGTCGCCCAGACCATCTGGACGAAGCTGGATCGCGGCACCCGTCAGGACAATCTTCTGGTCTATGACGCCACCACCCTCAAGCTGACGGCGGAAGTGCCGGTTCCCGGCCGCATGCTGATCGGCAATCGCACCCACAATCTGGTGATCACCAGCGATGGCAAGAAGGCGCTGATTTACAACATGCAGCCGTCTTCCTCGGTCAATGTGGTGGATCTGGAAAAGCGCACCTTCGAGCGCCGGATCGAGCTGCCGGGCTGCGCCACCATGCTGACCGACGCGGTCAACGGTTTCTCGGCGCTCTGCTCCAACGGCACCCTGGCGACGGTGACGATGGGCGCCACGCCCAGCATCGTCCGGTCGGCGCCGTTCTTTAACGCCACCGAGGATCCGATCTTCGACACCTCGGTCGTCGATCCCAAGACCGGCAAGGCCACCTTGATCAGCTATAGCGGCATGATCACGCCCGTCACCTTGGGCGCAAAGCCGGTGATCGGCGCCCCCTGGTCGATGCAGCAGGCCGCCTCGATGCGCAAGGTCGTCTATTCGCCGGTGGACGTGGCCTGGATGCCGGGCGGCCGCCAGCCCATCGCCGTGCATCACGCCACGGGCCGCATCTATGTGCTGATGCACAAGGGCGAATATTGGGGCATGTGGGAACCGGCCGAGGAAATCTGGGTGCTGGACGGCAATAGCCGCAAATTGATCTCCCGCCACGGCCTGGGCAGCGAGCTCAAGGGCAAGATCGTCAATATCGCTGTCAGCCAGGATGCCGACATGCAGATCTATGTCAGCGGCAGCGGCGGGTTGACCCATGTGCTGGATGCCCAGACCTTCGAGAAAAAGCGCACCATGGAAAATTCCGGCGGCGGCATCCTCTACACGGTGCAGCCCTGATGGACGCGATGGGGGATCAGTTTCTGTCCGCTGCGTCGATCGCGGGCCGGGTCTGTGTCGGGCTGGTATTCCTGCTGGCGGCCGCGCAAAAGGCCGGTCATTGGCGGATTCTTCCCGGCGTGATCGCGAACTACCGTCTGCTGCCGCGTAGCATGACGGAGCCCGCCGCGGCGTTGCTGCCGCCCTTGGAGATGATTGTCGCCATCCTTCTGCTTGGCGGGCTGGCGATGCCATGGGCCGCGCTTGCGTCCATCGCCTTGCTGGCGGTTTTCGCCGCCGCGATGGCCGTCAATCTGCGCCGGGGCCGCGGCGCCATCGATTGCGGCTGCGGTCAGTCGTTCCTGGCGCAGACGCTGAGTTGGACCCTGGTGGTTCGCAATGTCTTACTGGCGGCGTTGCTGCTGCCGTCGCTGGCCGCGGCAGGCTCCCCGGCCATGCCCGTTACCCTGACCGGCGCCGGTGCGGGTGCCGCCTTCTTCCTGCTTTATCTTCTGCTCAACGCCCTGGCGGCATTGCCTCGTCCCGAGGCGCGCGGCCACCGTTTTGCCTGAAAAGGATTTGCCATGCTCAGCGTCCTGATTGTCTCGCAAATCCTCTCCTGGATCGTGATCCTGGGGCTGGGCATCGCGGTCTTGGCGCTGGCGCGCCAGGTCGGGGTGTTGCATGTGCGCGTCGCGCCCGCCGGCGCGCTCCTGACGGGCAAAGGCCCGGTCGTCGGCGAACCGGCGCCGGTGCTTGATGTCGCCACCATGGAGGGTGCGCCGCTGTCCATCGGCAAGGCGCTGGCCAAGGGCCGCAAGCAACTTCTGCTGTTCGTCTCGCCGCATTGTCCGCTTTGCAAGGACCTGATTCCCATCGCCAAGAATTTCGCGCGCAGCGAAAAGCTGGACATTGTCTTTGTCGGCGACGACGAGGCAGGCGAGCAGCGGGATATGATCGCGCGGCTGGACATGGCGGGACTGCCCTTCGTCAATGGTCCCACCGTGGGCCGTACTTTCCATGTCGACCGTCTGCCGCATGCGGTGCTGATCGGCGACAGCGGCACGGTTCTGTCCAAAGGGCTGGTCAACAGCCGCGAGCACTTGGAAAGCCTGGTCACCGCCCATGAATTGGGCGTGGTCTCGGTGCAGGACTATCTTGCCAATTCCAAATCAAAGGTGGCCTAGCCATGACAGGGATGATCATCGACAGAATCGGCGAAAAGCTGGTGCGCCGGCTGGCCGGCCACACCTCGCGTCGCGGCATTCTTTCCCGTCTCGGCCTGGCCCTGGCGGCGGCGCCGGTGTTTCCCGTTCTGCCGATCAGCCGCGCCAACGCGCAAGGAAAAACACGCGGCGAAGCGGCGCGAACCCACTTCACCGTGAATGCCCAGACCAAGGACGATACCAAGTGCAATTACTGGCGCTATTGCGGCATCGACGGCAATTTGTGTTCCTGCTGCGGCGGCGGACCTCATACCTGTCCCGCCGGCGCGGTGGCGTCGACCACGTCCTGGGTCGGCACTTGCATCAATCCCGATGACAACAAGACCTATCTGATCGCCTATCGCGATTGTTGCGGCAAGCCGCAATGCGGCCAGTGCACTTGCGATAACATGGACCGCAACACCCAGCTTTATGTGCCGCAGACCAACAACGACATCATCTGGTGCTTCGGCCTGGACAATATGCAGTATCACTGCTCCACCGCGGCCCTGGT
>CBHTTW010000069.1:0-10418 GCA_966096025.1 uncultured Alphaproteobacteria bacterium
CGCCGGAATATCTTTCCAGCCTGCCGCTGAAACTGCGCGGCGAACTGGTCCAGGTCCAATTGCGCGATGTGGATTGGATGGAAGCCCAAGGCAATTACCTGGCGCTGCATCAAGGCGAGGAAACCCATCTGGTTCGCGAAAATCTGGGAAGCATTGAAGCAAGATTGGATCCGCGCCGGTTCGTGCGGGTTCATCGCGGCGCCATCGTGTCGCTTGACCGCGTCGAAGGCATTACGCCGCTCGGGTCCGGCGATGCCAGCCTGCGGCTCAGCAACGGCGCCGAACTGCGCTTGAGCCGGAAATATCGCCGTAGCTTCCTGGCCGCCTGGCCGAAACGCTAGGGTTTGCGCGGATCGGATCGGTGCTCACCGCCGCCGCCGGCAATCGTTCACGACTTCACATCGGATTTCATCAGAGACGCACTTGAACGAAGATCGCGAAAGTTACAGCCAGAACGGACAAGACCGTTATGTCGCGGAGACCGTCTTCAACGGCAAGCGCGACGGATTCTTTGTCGAGGCCGGCGCCGGTGACGGGCTATGGATTTCGAACACGCTTCTGCTCGAACGGCGCTATGGCTGGAGCGGCATATTGGTCGAGCCCACCAGCGCCTTTGCGTTGCTGCAGAAGAATCGCCCCAATTGCCGCCTGGAAAATTCCTGCCTTGCCGGGGTGCGGAAAAGCGTGACCCTGGTGGAGATTTTTGACACCGGTCAGGCGGCGATCTCGCCCGACGCCGGGGCCAATCTGCTGCTTTCCAAAACCGTGGATGTGGCGCCCGAAAATTTGTCGCAAATGGATTCGGTCTGGGGCAAGGCGCAAAGACAGTACGAGGTGCAGGCCAGACCCCTGGCCGAGGTGCTCCAGGCCCATGGCGCCCCCCACACGATCGACTATTTGAGTCTGGACGTGGAGGGCTATGAATACGAAATTCTCGGCAACTTTCCCTTCGCGGACTATCGTTTCGGCTGCCTGGGCATCGAGCGTCCGCCAAGAGCGCTGCTCGAACATCTGGGAACCAACGGTTACGCCGCGGTGGCGCGCATGGGCCATGATGTTTTTTTCAAGCCGGTGCGCTAGGCGCAGCCGCCAAGCGCCGGCAGTTCGCGGCGCACTAAGTTAACGTCAGCGCTTCGGACCCCGAACCAAACCACTCTACATTCAAAGCCTTTTTGTGGTAGCATCGCATTCAAACCTCGCGGGATCGGGCAACATGAAATTTCCGAACCTCAAGATTGTTTGTCTTTCATGGATGGCAGTCGCGAGTTCGACTGCCGCAGCTGGCCCAATGGAAGATGCGACGGCCGCATATAAGCGCGGGGACAACGCTCGGGCAGTCAAGTTACTGCGTCCGTTGGCCGAAGCCGGCAACGGTAACGCCCAATTTTACCTGGGCGGAATGTACGACTACGGCCTGGGCATCACCAAAGACACCGCGGAAGCGATCAAATGGTATACCAGGGCCGCCAATCAAGGCGTCGCCCAAGCGCAAGTCAATTTAGGGTTCAAATACCAGTCCGGCCAAGGCGTTCAGCGGCAAATGGCGGAAGCCGAAAAGTGGTATCGACTGGCCGCCAATCAAGGCAATAGCGCCGCGCAATATAATCTTGGCATGATGCATTACGATGGGCCGGGCGGAATGCGCACCTATGACGAGGCGGCGAAGTGGTTTCTTTTGGCCGCAAGGCAGGGAAACGCCATAGCTCAATTCAATCTGGGCAGAATGTTCAGCGAGGGATTGGGAGTAAGCCGGGATGATGTCGAGGCCTATAAATGGTGGGAAATCGCCTTAGGCGGGTTACCGGCATCGGAAGTCGATAGACGTCGCTCCGCGATTGATGGCAGGAACTCTCTAGCCGCAAGAATGAAACCGGCAGAGCTTGAAAGAGCGCAGAAACTAGCCCGGGCATGGAAGCCCGGTACCCGTTAGCCGGCAATTCTGCATTTTGGGCCGCAGTTACCCGATTATGCTTTCGGGTTCTTCCGCCGGCGCAGCCCGCCGATTCCTATCAGGGCTGCCGCCAATAGAGACAAGGTGGCCGGTTCCGGTACATCGGATTTAATCCCGCCACCTTCAAAGTTAAGACCGCCGACCGCGTCGATTTCATTGTCACCGTCGCGTACGACCGCTCCCGGTCCACCCCATGTAACGGACACATACTGGAAGGTCGCCGCGCTGGGCAACTGATAGACCGCAACAAAGCCGTCGGCAATGTTGGGATCGGGAGACCAACCCGCGCCATAGACATGAACAAGCGAAGCTTGAGTCCAACCCGCATTGGGTGCATTCGGATCGTTAGACAGCCACGCCGTATTCTCCAGCACTTCGCCCGGCACGGGGCCGTGATCAACGAAAACAAAAATCGCGACCTGGTTGGCTTGGCCGCCAAGATCCCAGATGATTCCGGTCGAGGGCGCCGATCCCACAATACCATTGAGATTGGCATTGGCGCTGGTGTCTTGTATCCAATAGAAATCCCGGTTGTTCGCGACATTCGCAAGGGTGCCGCCCGCGCCGTTATAGGCGCCTAGCGAGGTGGGATCGTAGCCGAAGCCGAGACCTTGCCCGCCTTTAACATAAGTGCCCAAACCGAAGCCTGCGGGATCGGTCCAAAGCCCGTCCTCGATGCAAGTGGTTGCAGGATTAATTCCCAAGTTGATAAACGTCTGAACCGTCGCTCCAAATATAGGATTGCCGACCGTGGACGACGGCGTCGAGAGACATGCCGCTGCCATGCTTGCCGTGGTCGAGGCGGCCAGCATCGCCGCAGCTCCAAGCGTTGATCCAAACAAGATTCTCAGCAACGCAGGTTTCTTGCTCATCCTTGCCTCCCAATCGGCCTATTTTGAGGAGTCTAAAAGCAAGGGCTGTGCCAAAGTTGGACGCTTCTATCCTTTCAAAGGGTTAATATTGCGACTGCATCTCAACACCGAAGAGGTGTAAACATTCTTGTCAAAATTGGGTAATGGCCGCCAAAACTTGGGCGCCATGCGACGTTTGCCCAAGCCGTTTGTGCATCAAGGGAGTTATCTGCTGCGTTGCGCTCAATGTCCGCTTTGGCTCAAAGCGGACGATCTTTCAGCGCACCGATGTTGCCGCGCCGCCGCCGGCAACCTTGCGCCGCTCGGCCTTGAGCCGCATCGCCTCGTCCAGCGGCACCAGGGTGACGCCATGATCCTCGGCCAGCCATTTGGCCAGCAAGGCCAAAGTCACGTCATGGGGATGGCCGATGGCGATGGCCACGCCATTGCGCTTGGCCTCGCGCGCCAGGTTTTCCAGTTCGGCGCTCACCGCCTGGGGACTTGGATCATCATCCAGGAAAACATCGCGGGCCGCCGTCATCACCCCGGCGGCGCGCGCCACTTGCCCCACCGCGCTTTTCGGCCCGGTGCGGGAGTCGAAAAAGAACAGATGCCGCGCCCTCAGGCTCGCCATCACCGCTTCCAGCGCCGCCGCATCGGCGGTGAAGCGGCTGCCCTCATGATTGTTGATCCCCACCAGCCCCGGCACCCGCGCCAGGTTCCAGCCCATGCGGCGGGTGATCTCTTCCGGCGTCATCTCCGGCTTGAGACCCATCGCGCCGGGCTCCTTGCCGTTCAGCGCCTGCATCGGCACATGCGCCAGAACCAGATGGCCGCGGGCCGCCGCTTCTTGCGCCTGTGCGGGCGCGGTCTCGGCATAAGGGAGAAAAGACAGCGCCACCTCATTCGGCAACGCCATCGCCTTGGCGGTGCCCGCCAAGTTCGGACCCAGATCGTCGATGCAAATGGCGATCACCGGCCGGGACGGACCGCTTTGCGCGGCGGCGGCCTCCAGGATGGCCGGACGCATGGCTTCCAACATCCAGGGCGGCCTGGGCGCGGCGGTGACGGGATAAAGCACCTGGGGCGCGTATGGACTGGGGCCGAAACCCTGGGACAGGCGCAAATGCGCCGCGCCGTCGGCACCCGCCAGCATTTTGGGCAAGCCCGCCAGCGCCGCATCGGCGCCCAGCGCCAGCCCGGCGCCGAACAACAGGCCGGAAGTGATTTTCGCCGTACGCCGAATCAGTGATTCGCGAATCATGCCTCACTTTGCGGCAGGCCCGAATCAAGTCAACGGGGCGAGGCACGACCCGCATAGCGGGGCAAATCGGTCCGGCGGACCGATTTGAGTGCCGAGCGCCGCGAGCAAAAGTGAGCGGCCGGGTGCCTCAGTCATGACTTATCGCAACTGAAAAATCCGGTTACGGCCTTTATCAGTCCGCGGCTGCCGTTGTGCCACCGCCGGAAACGGCGCGCCCTCCCCCGCATGTGCGCAGCACATAGGCGGGGGAGGTGGCCGTAGCAGCGCTTGCGATGCGAAGGCCGGAGGGGGCAGAAAAATCAGGCGCGCCTAATCGGCGGCTGCCGTTGTGCCACCACCGGAAACCGCGCGCCTGCACAGCCAGACCATGCCGATCAACACAATGCAGATCCAGCCCGAGGCCCAGAAGATATCGTTGGCCGCCAGAAGATAAGCCTGGCGCATGGCGGTGCGGGCCACCGCCGCCTTGCCCGCCAGATCGGAAAAGCCTGAATCATGCAGATATTGCAGGGTCTGGCGCAGGCCCGGTGTGAAGATGGTGGTCTGGTCCGCCAGACGGCTTTGATGCAAGGCCTCGCGCCGGTCCCACAAGGTGGTGACGATGGACGCGGCGAAGCCACCGGCGGTGATGCGCGCGAAGTTGGAAAGTCCCGAGGCCAGCGGAATTTTCTGCGGCGGCACGCCATCCAGCAGGATGGTGATCATGGCCAGGAAGAAGGTCGCCATGGCGATGCCCTGCACCAGCAGCGGCAAGGTAAAGTCCAAAAAGCTGGCCTCGTTGGTGAAGCGCGAACGCATCAGGAAGGACGCGGCAAAGGCGATAAAAGCGATGGTGGCGATGATGCGGGCATCGACCCTGCTCATCATCTTGGCCGCCAGCGGCGTCAGCAGCACCGCCACCACGCCGGTGGGCGCGGCCACCAGCCCGGCCCAGGTGGCGGTGTAGCCGACCTCGGTCTGCAGCCACAGCGGCATCAAGAGATTGTTGGCGAAGAACACGGCATAGCCCAGACAAAATGCCAAAGTCCCCAGCGCGAAGTTGCGGCTTTTGAACAACGACAGGTCCACGATCGGATTCTTGGCGGTCAGTTCCCAGATCAAGAAGGCGGCAAAGCCGATGGCGGTGACGATGGCCAGGATCACGATCTGGGTCGACTGGAACCAATCGGCATCCTTGCCGGTATCCAGCATGATCTGCAGCGCGCCCACCCAGACCACCAGCAGCGCCAGCCCCATCGTGTCGATCGGCAGCTTGCGGGTCGGCGTTTCGCGGCTCTTGAGGTTGCGCCAGCACAGAAAAGTGACCGTCAATCCCACCGGCACATTGATCAGGAAGATCCAGCTCCAGTGATAATTGTCGGAAATATAACCGCCCAGGATCGGGCCGCAGATCGGCGCCACCAGGGTGGTGATGGACCAGATGCCCAGCGCGGTGCCGCGCTTGTCCGGCGGAAAGATGGAAATCAGCAGCGCCTGGCTGCCGGGGATCATCGGACCCGACACGCCGCCCTGCAGCACGCGGAAGAAGATCAGCGACGGCAGGCTCCAGGCGATGCCGCAATGAAAAGACGCGACGGTGAAGGCCAATACCGAAAAAACAAAAGTCCGCACCACGCCATAACGGCCCATCAACCACCCGGTCAGCGGCACGCCGATGCCGTTGGCCACGGCAAAGGCGGTGATCACCCAGGTGCCTTGATCGGTGCTGGCGCCCAGATTGCCCGCGATGGTGGGCAGCGAAACATTGGCGATGGTGGTATCGAGCACCTGCATGAAGGTGCCCAGCGCCAGCACCAGGGCGGAAATTGCGAGCTGGCCACCCTTTAGCGGCTGCATTCCGCCGCCGCCGCTCACCTCAGCGCTCCGCCATTTTCCTTCAGGATGCGGCTGATCATGGCATCGGCCATGGGCCCGGAATCCTCACCGGTATTGGCGCGGGTGATGCCGGCGCCGACGCTGGCAGTGACCAGCGGACCGGACTGATCGCGCACATCGGCGTCCACCGTCACGCTGAGCCCCACGCGCAAGGGATGCTTGGCCAGTTCTTCGGGGTCCAGCGCGATGCGCACCGGCACGCGCTGCACGATCTTGATCCAGTTGCCGGAGGCATTCTGCGGCGGCAAGAGCGCGAAGGCGCTGCCCGAACCCGCGCCCAGGCCTTCGATATGACCGCGATAGGTGACGCCGCCGCCGTAAATGTCGGCCTTCACCGTCACCGGCTGGCCCACCCGCATGCGGGCAAGCTGCACTTCCTTGAAATTGGCGTCGATCCACACATGCGACAGCGGCACCACCGCCATCAATGGCGTTCCGGCGGCGACCTGCTGTCCGGCCTGCACCGTGCGCTGGGCGATCACCCCGTCCAGCGGCGCGATGATGCGCATATGGCCGTAAGCGATGGCCGCGGCGCGCAGTTGGGCCTCGGCCGCCTTCACATCCGGATTGTTGGCGATGTCGGTGCCTTCGATCGCGGCATTGGTCTGCTGCAAGCCGCCTTGCGCCGTGTTCACCGCGGCTTGCGCCGCCGCCACGGCGTCGCGGGCATGCGCCAGTTCCTCACCCGAGACGGATTCGGTGCTGAACGCCTTTTGGCGGCGGGCATAGTCGCCCTGCGCCTGGGCCAGCGCCACACGCGCCTGGTTCAACTGGGCCTGGCCGGAATCGGATTTGGAGAATTGCGCCTTCACGCTGCGCACCACCCGCGCCAGATTGGCCTGGGCGGCCTGCAGATTGACAGTGGCGATGGCGGGATCGAGCTCGATCAGGAGCTGGCCCTGTTTCACGGTCTGGGTGTTGTCGGCATGCAGCGCCAGAACGGTGGCATTTTCCTTGGAGGTGACGGTCACCACATTGCCGCCGACATAGGCGTCATCGGTGCTCTCGAAACCGCGGGCATAGATCAGCCAATAGGCGCCATAGATCATGGCGGCGGCCAGAACCACGCCGCCCAGGATCAGAAACCAGAAACGGCGCTGCTGGGTCTGAACATCGCCAATGGAACTATCGGTAATTGCAGTCATCACACACGTCCTAGGGAAGAATTTAGGGAACGGATTTGCGCAGTTCGGCCGTCTGCTGGGTCGCCGGCTCGAAACCGCCGCCCACGGTCAGCATCAGGGTGATGCGCTGTTGCGCGCCCTGCGCCACCACACCGACCAACGCCTGGCGCGCCTGAAGCAAGGTGGCTTCCGCCGTCAGCATGGGAAGCTGGGTCTGCAAGCCGCTGCGGTAACGGTCTTCCGCGATGCGGAAGGCCTTTTCGGCACTGGCCACGGCGTCCTGCTGCTGCACGCGCTGGGCCTCCAGACTCTTCACTTGTGTCATGGCGTCGGCGGTCTGTTTGATCGCGGCCAGCACCGCGCCGTTATAATTGGTCACCGCCAGGTCGAGATCGGCGGTGGCGCGGGCATATTGGGCGCGCAGCTTGCCGGCATCGAACAGCGGCAGATGCACGGCCGGGCCGACCCCCATGGTGAAGGCGTTGCCCCCCACCAGATTGGAAAGACCGATGGCCTGGAAACCCACCAGCGCCGCCAGGTTGATGTCGGGGTAGAAATCGGCATGGGCCGCCTCACGCCCCTTCATCGCGGCGCGGATCCGCGCCTTGGCGGCCAGGATGTCGGGACGGCGCGACAGAAGGTCGGCGGGCAATTTTTGCGGCAAGGGCAACGCCACATCCAGATTGGGCTTGGGCCGGGTGATGGTGGCGTAGGCGTCCGCCCCCTGCCCCGCCAGCGCCGCGATGGCGTGCAAATCCATCTCGCGCGCCGCGGCAAAGCGCAGCTGATCGGCTTTGGCGATGGAGAGCAGCGACTTGGCCTGCTCCACCGCGCTGCCATTCTCCAGCCCGGCATTGAAACGGCCCTGGCTGATCTTCAGGATTTCGGCGCGTTCGGCGACGGTGGCGTCGGCGATGTCGCCATACTGATAGTTGAGCAGCAGATTGATATAGACCTGGGCAAAGGCGCCCGACAGCGCCAGATGCGCGGCTTCGGCATCCAGGGCGGCGGCCTCGACACTGTCGCGGGCCTGGTCGATCAAGGCGGCCTGCTTGCCCCAGAAATCCAGGTTCCAGCTGAGATTGGCGGTGAGCGAACCGTACCAGCGATAGCTGCCGCCATAGGGCGGCGGAATGATGTAATCCTTGCTGAACAAAACGCGCTGCTCACTGCCGTCGAAGGTGACTTGCGGCCGGTCCTCGGCGCGGTTCACCGCCAGTTCGGCCTGGGCCGCGCGCAGCCGCGCCAGCGCACCGCCAAGGGTGGGATTGTTGGCGATCACCAGGCCCGCCAGCCGGTCGACCTGCGGGTCCTGAAAGGCCCGCCACCATTCGCGCGGCGCATGCGGCGCCGCCTCGCCGGTCAGGCCCAGGCTGGATTGCTGAAGTTCGGCCACTTGCGGCGTGGTGGGCGGAGCATCGACGCAGGCCGAGAGCAACAGGCTGGTGAGAAGCGCGCCGGATTTTTTGGAGAGGCTCATGACGCCTTCCTCGCACGAACAGGCTTGGCCGTTACCGGCTTGGCGATGGGAACGTCGGAAATCAGCAGCCGGGATTTCTTGCCCTGCTTGCTGTCGGCCACGATCACCAGCCGGGTCAAAAGATTGATCAGGGTATCGACCTCTTCATGGCTGAAATGCGCCAGGAGCCCATTCCAGAAATGCATCACCTTGGGCGCCAGGCTTTCGACCAGGTCGCG
This sequence comes from uncultured Alphaproteobacteria bacterium, assembly GCA_966096025.1. Classification (GTDB taxonomy): domain Bacteria; phylum Pseudomonadota; class Alphaproteobacteria; order Micropepsales; family Micropepsaceae; genus Rhizomicrobium. The sequence continues at coordinate 8,764 of CBHTTW010000069.1, forward strand.
GCCGCGCGGCGTCAGCGCCAGGGTCACCACCCGCCGGTCGGTCTCGCTGCGGTCGCGGGTGACATAGCCGCGTTCCATCATCTGATCGATCAGGCGAGTCAGCGATCCCGCATCGTGACAGATATTCTGCGCCAGATCGCCGGCGGTCCTGATTCGCCCGTCATGCAGGGCGACCAGGGTGGTCCATTGCGAAAAGGTCAGTTCCTGGTCCTGGAACAGGCTTTCCATCTGCGGCAGCAGCTTGTTGCCGCAGATCCGCATCAGATAGCCGACGCTGTTCTTCATCGCGTAGTTGCTGGTTTTGTAATACGGCTTGAGCAAGATCCCGGTCCCTGTACAGACAACAATTGTTAAGACAATACTTGCTTAGGCAAGCATATAGGCCTGTTCGCCCCGGCTTGCAAGACCTTGGCAAGACCCTGGACGGCCCCGGCAAATCACCGGAAAAACGGGAGCGACCGCGAACCCGAACATCGTGAGGGCCTCGCGGCGCGACCCAAAAAGGACTTCATGCCCTCTTTTGTCTATGTTCTGGCGGCAAAAAATCCGGACGGCCGGACCATCACTTATGTCGGCTGGACCCTGGACCTCGACCGCCGGCTGGCCGAGCACAACGGCAAGCGGATCGGGGCCAAGACGACGCGCGGCCGGATCTGGGCGCTGGTCTATGCCGAGAAGCACCGCACCCGCAAAGGCGCCATGCGCCGGGAGTTCGTGCTGAAGAACGACAGGAAATTCCGCGCCCTGCTCCGCGGCTCCTAGGCTATAGTTCCACGCGCGTCATTTGGGGCATGCGATGATTTTCGAACAGATCGCCACCGGCGGTTGCCAGTCTTATCTTGTGGGCTGCGACGACAGCCATTCCGCCATCCTGATCGACCCCAATATCGCGCAGATGGACCGCTATCTGGGTTTCGCCGCCAAGGACGGGGTGCGCATCCGCTATGTGCTCGACACCCACACCCATGCCGATCATTTCTCCGCCGCCAAGGAGCTGGGCAAGAGTTTGGGCGTGCCGGTGGTGGCCAGCAAATTGTCGCCCGCGCCCTATGCCGATTTCCGCCTGGATGACGGCGAGATCTTGCGGGTGGGCAATATGCGGCTGCGCGCCCTGCACACGCCGGGCCATACCCGCGATTCCCTGTGCATCCTGGCCGAGGATCGCATCTTCACCGGCGACACTTTGCTGATTGGCGGTACCGGGCGCACCGATCTTCCCACCGGCGATCCCGATCAGCTTTATGACAGCCTGTTCGGGCGGGTGCTGAAGCTGGACCCTGCCCTCTTGGTCTATCCGGCCCATGATTACAAAGGTCGCAGCCATTCCACCATCGGCGACGAGATCGCGGGCAATCCGCGGCTGCAAAAGCGCGACCGCGCCGAATTCATCGCCATGATGAAGCAGCTCAATCTCGATGCCCCCACCCACCTGACCGAGGCACTGCGCACCAATATGAGCGGCGGCAAGACGGTGGCGCAGCTATTGTCCGAGGCGAGCGCCCATGTCCCCTTTGTCTCCATGGCCGAATTGGCGGAGCGGGTTGGGCGCAACGATCTGGGACTCATTCTTTTGGATGTGCGGGAAAAGGACGCCTTTGCTTCGGGGCATATTCCCGGCGCCCAGCATTTGCCGCGCGGGCAATTGGAACTGCGGG
>CBHTTW010000070.1:0-10402 GCA_966096025.1 uncultured Alphaproteobacteria bacterium
GGCATGGGCCGCATCGGCAAGGAAATCGGCAAGCGCGCCGCGGCGATGAACAACACCGTCGCCTATCACAGCCGCAAGCCCGTGGCGGATGTGTCTTATAAACACTATCCGGATCTGGTCGAACTGGCCAGGAACAGCGACTTCCTGATCGTGATCATTCCGTCTACGCCCCAGACCCTGAAAATCGTCAATAAGGCGGTGATCGAAGCCCTGGGTCCGACCGGCATTTTCATCAATGTCGCGCGCGGCGCCGTGGTGGACGAAGATGCGCTGGTCGAAGCGCTCAGTAGCGGCAAACTGGGCGGCGCGGGACTGGATGTGTTCGTCAACGAGCCGCAAGTGCCGGAAGTCTTGTTCAGCATGGACAATGTGGTGCTGCAGCCCCATGTCGGCAGCGCCACCCATGAGACGCGGCGGGCGATGAGCCAGCTGGTGCTGGACAATCTGGATGCGAAGTTCGCGGGTAAGCCGCTGCTGACCGAGATTAAATGATCCTCTCCATGGCCGGGGCCCCCGAACCGCGCGAAGCGCGGTCGGAAGATAAACTTCACGACCCGGCCATTCAGGGCCGCAGGCACGAATGCTGGTGACTCTGGATGGACGGCTCGGAGGCCGCCCATGGAGAAAAAGGGTTACCGCACCAGCGTCGTGACGGCGTAGAGGAACGCCGCGCCCAACAAGGTCGCGATGGTCGTGCTGGGCCTGGGATGGGCGCGGTGGCTTTCGGGCAAAAGTCCGCTGGCGCCGATATGCAGGAAGAAGCCGCAGAACAGCGCCAGCAACAGGGCCAGCACATTTCTGTCCGGCGTCAGAAGTAGACTCAACGATGCGCCCAGTACCGGCGCGACGGCGTCCACCGCCAGCCAGCGCAGGGCGAAACTGCGCGTGCCGCCATTCTTCATCACCACGTTGACGGTGTTAAGACCGTCGGCGAAATCATGCGCCAGAACTGCGGCGGCGACGATCAGTCCGATTTCGTGGCTGGCCTGGAAGGCAACGCCCATGGCGAAACCGTCGAGCAGGCTATGGGCGGAAAAACTCGCCGCGCCCACCAGGCCGCGGGTGGGGTTGGCCTGGCCTTCGCAATCATGCCGCGCCACCAGCCGGTCCAGCGCGGTATAGAAAAAGAATCCCAAGGCGGCGACCGCCAGCAAGGTGCGCGGTGTGTAGAAACCGGCGCCCGCATCCAGCGCTTCCGGTCCCAGATCGAAAAAGGCGACGCCAATCACCGCGCCCGCCGAAAAGCCCATCACCAGCGGCAGTTTGCCCGCCAGCTTCAGCGCCATCAGGCCGCCGGTCATGGTCGCCGTGCAGGCGGCCAGCGCGATGGCAAGGATCCAAACGGGGGTCATGCGAAGCCTTTATCGCGGGATCAAGCCATCGGCAACCTGCGCGTGGCATGGCGTCTCATGGTCCAGCCCCCGGCACATGGCCTAGCGTCTGGGAAACGGGGAAAGACCATGCGGAAATGTCTGGCAATCCTGGCACTACTCGCCGCCTTCTGCCTCCCGGGGGCGGCGCAAGGGGCGGCAAAGCACAAGCTGCTGGTGGTCTCGATAGACGGCATGGACTGGCGTTACCTGCGTGACGCCGATGCCCTGGGACTGAAGCTGCCCAACATCCGCAAGCTGCTGGCGCGCTCGCAAATAGCCGATGGTGTGATAGGGGTCTGGCCGACCGTCACCTGGCCATCACACACCTCCATGCTGACCGGCGAGCCGCCCTTCCGGCATGGCATCCTGGCCAATGCAAGTGGTCCGCTGGACATCGGCCAGAGCTATTGGTCCGCGGCCAAGATCAAGGCGCCGACCCTGACGCAATGCGCCGCCGATGCGGGGCTGACCACCGCCGCCATCAACTGGCCGGTAACGGTGAACGCCAACCTCACCTGGAATCTTCCCGAGGCCTATGCCAAGCGCAATGGCGATTCCAGCGATCTGGCGAGTGTGGACCGCTACGGCACACCAGGCCTGGTGGCGGAAATCACCCGCACCTATCCCTCCTTTGCCTATCGCTGGCTGGATGATCGCACCCGCACCCTGGCGACCGTCTATCTGCTCGAGACCAAAAAGCCCGATCTGTTGCTGTTGCACTTGGCGGAGCTGGATTCCGAAGCCCATGAAGAGGGACCCTTCACACCCTCCGCCAACGCCGTGGCCGAACGCTCCGACGAGTTGATCGGCGATATCTTGAAGGCGCTGCCCAAGGACTATGCCGTGGCGCTGGTCTCCGATCACGGTTTTGAGCGGATAGACCATGTCGCCAACTTGAAGGCGATGGCGGCCGCGGCCGGTTTCAGCGGCGAAATGAAAATCGCGGGCGGTCTGGTCAGCACCACGGACGCGCAGGTCGCGAACTGGTTGCGGCAACAGGCCGGCAGAGGCGACGTGGGCCGCCAGATCGAGCCTGATGAATTGAAGCGTTTCGCCGGCTTCGACGCCCTGGCCGCTTTCGAGCCGGCACCGCACGTCGTCTTTGGCAACGCCTCCAGCGGGCCGGCGCATACGCCATCGGCCAATGCCGGCACGCACGGCTTCTGGCCGACCCGTCCGGACTATCACAGTATCTTTGCTTTATCGGGCCCGGACATTAAGCCGGACAAGCTCGGCGAGATCGAGATGGTGTCCCTGCGGGATCGTTTCGCAAGGGTTTTGGGGCTGAGCTGCCCTGCTAGCGGTCGCTGACTGGGATCACGTCCACACCCACATCCACAACATGGTCATGGCCGCCCAGGATGATGCCCGCCACCGGCGCGACATCGCCATAGTCGCGGCCCCAGGCGGCGGTGACATGGCTTTCCCCCACCGGGATATCATTGGTGGGGTCCAGGTCCACCCAGCCGAAAGGCGGGGCCCAGACCGAGAACCAGGCATGGCTGGCGTCGGCGCCGAGCAGCCGGGGCTTGCCGGGCGGCGGCTGGGTCAACAGATAGCCCGAGACATAGCGGGCGGCGAGGCCCATGGCACGCAGGGCGGCGATGCCGACATGGGCCAGGTCCTGGCACACACCGGCCCTGATCTCGAACACCCGGTCGACCGACGTGGTCACGTCGGTGACGGTGGTGTCGTAGCGAAAATCCTGATGGATGCGATGCATCAACTCCATCGCGCCCGCCAGCACCGGGCGGTCCGGCGGAAAGCTGACGGCGCCATACTCGGCGATGTCGCTGTGATATTTGGTCATGGGCGAATCGAACAGATACTGAACCGCGTCGCGCCCCTCTTCGTCTTGCGGGCTTTCCAGCTTCTGCCGCACCTCTTCCCAGCTCAAGCTTTCGCGTGATGTGCGCATCGGCGCCGGTTGCACCGTGACCCGGCTTTCCGCCAGCACTTCCAGATGGGTATGCGGCTGATCGATGGAAAACCATTCGCAGGGATTTCGGAAGTAATCCTCGCGCGCCACACGGCTGGCGGGTTCCAGGCTCAAGGTAATGCTGCTGTCATGCACCGCTTGAAGCGGCGTGACGCGAGGCCGCAGATGCGCCAGATGCCAGGAATGGGAAACGTCCTGGAGATAGCGGTACGTGGTGCGATGGCGGACGTGATATTCCATCTACGCCTCCGCCGATGAGGCGCCGCCGGTGCGGATGCGGCCGGCATGCTGGAAATAGGCGTCGGCGATGGCGTCGGACAATTCGGCGGCGCTGGAGGTGATGGTGTCGGTCAGCTCGATCAGGCCGGGCCGCATCCCGGATTCGCAGAAGGCCAGTCTTGCCGGATTGGCATTGGCCGCCGTGCCGCGCATTTCATGGGCGACGGTGCGCGGCACGTCGCTGCGCTGGGCCAAGGTAATGCGCGGCAGCTCGCGCAGATGATTTTCGATTGTCGCCAATTGAAAGGCGCAGGAGCGCGGATTGTTTTCATCCAGCAGCAGCAGATCGACAAAAGGCACAAGCTGAAAGACGTTGAGATAGCGCGAACGGTAGGTCATGGCGCTGTCGGCGATTTCCAGCAGCATGCGCATATGCTCGGTTTCGCGCGCATCGGGGAAGGCCACGGTCTGGCGCACCAGCCAGGCCAGATGCAGCGCCCGTTCCAAGCGGCGGCCCAGATCCAGGAACAGCCAGTTGGGACCGCGGGTCATGTTTTCGGCGGCCAGGCCTGAAAGCGCGGCGGCACGGCGCACCAGCGCATCGAGATAGAAGCGTGCTGCGGCGGCCTCAAACGGCGCATCCAGCGCGGGCAATTGCTCGCTGGCGGTCAGGGTATGGATGGTGCGCCAGGTGTCCAAAGACAGGCGGTCGCGCACCGACCAGGCGGTCTGCTCCACCCGCAAGAGAAGTTTCTGCAGCCCCCGGGAATGACGCGGGCTGTAGATCAGAAGGTGCAGCTCCCATGTCAGGGCTTCCTCATCGGGAATTTCCTCGATCGGGGAATCACTGGCCTGGCTGAAGGGGATCAGCAGCTTGCGCGCAACTTCCAGGGCGCCGGCCGGTTCGTCGCTGATCCGCGCGGTGACGGCGCGCAGGATGCGCACGAAATTCTCCGTGCGCTCGGCATAGCGGCCAAGCCAGAACAGATTGTCCATGGCGCGGCTGGGGGCGGCTTCGCCGGTGCGTTTGATTTCCAGGGTGCGGCCGCCGCCGGTCAAGAGGCTGAAATTGTCCACCGGGGCGGTGGAAATCACCCAGGCATCCTTGCTGGAAGCGCCCGACTGCATGGAAAGGGCGCGCATGGTATCGTCGGCGGCGACGCGGGTCAGTCCGCCCGGCATCACCATCCAGCCATTTTGGGTCCAGGCCGCGAAAACGCGCAGCGACACCGGGCGCGCGCCGAAAGTGCCTTTTTCGAACACCGGCGCCACGCCCAAGGGCGAGACTTCCTGCACCACCAGGCTTGCGCCATGCAGCTTGAGCCGCTGGGTGAAATATTCGCGTCCTTCCGCCGTCAGGTCCGTACCCAACCGGGCCGAGGAATTTCTGGAAAAGATCGGCCGGGCATCGAAGGCATTGCGCAATATGGCGCCGTCCATCCGCGCCAGCGCTTCCTTGCGGCCCCATTCGGTGCCGCACCAGATGGTCGCGATGTCGGGAATTTTCAAATCCTCGCCCAGCAAGGCGCGGGCGATATTGGGCAGATAGGCGTCCATGGCGGGGGATTCGATCACCCCGCCGCCCAGGGCGTTGGCCAGCACCACGCCGCCCGCCCGAACCGCTTCCACCAGCCCCGGCACGCCCAAGGCGCTGTCGCCGCGAAATTCCAGCGGATCGCAGAAATCGGAGTCCACGCGGCGGAAAATGGCGGAAACCCGTTCCAGCCCCGTCAGGGTTTTGAGGAAGACTTCGCCACCCCGCACCGACAGATCGTCGCCCTGCACCAAGGTGAGGCCGAGATAGTGCGAGAGATAGACATGCTCGAAATAGGCTTCGTTATAGGGGCCCGGCGTCAACAACACCGCGCGGTCGCGCCGCGATGCGCCCAGGTCCAGCACGCTTTCCTTATAGGCATTGAAAAACGCGGCCAGCCGCGCCACCCGCATATCGCCGAAGCTTTCGGGAAAGGTCTGCGACACGACCAGGCGGTTTTCCAGCGCATAGCCCAGCCCGCCCGGCGCATCGGCGCGGCTGGCCATGACTTTCCAGCTGCCGTCAGGTCCACGCGCCAGATCGGCGGAATACAAATGCACATGCACGTCATGGGCGGGGCGGGTGCCGCAAAGCGGACGCAGGAATTGCGGGTGACCGGTGACCAGATGCGGCGGCAGCACGCCGTCCCGGATCAGCCGCTGCTCGCCATAAATGTCGCGCAGCAAAAGATCGGCCAGCACCGCGCGCTGAATCACTGCCGCTTCGATGATCTTCCAATCCGCCGGCGACAGGATGAAAGGCACGATATCGAGCTGCCAGGGCCGGGCCTGGCCGCTGCGGTCGTCATAGACGTTATAGGTGACGCCATTGTCCTGAACCGTGGCGCGGGCCGAAGCCTGGCGGCGTTCGAATTCCTCGGGCGAAAGATTGGCCAGGGTGCGGGTAAAGGCGCGCCAATGGGCGCGCACCTGACCCTCGCCATCGCGCAATTCGTCAAAGGCAGCGGAGGATTCTGCGACTTCCGACACCTACGACTCAAGCTCCCCGGCGCAAGTCCAAAGTATAGGGGAAATCGGGATTGGGGTCTTCCCTGGCGGCGTCGAACATGCCCCCCGTAAAGCCGAATGGTTCGAAACGGGCCAGGCGGCGGCCCTCGGCCTCATTGGCATTGACGGGGAAAATCTCGAAGTTGCGGCCGCCGGGATGGGCGACATGATAGGTGCAGCCGCCCAGACTGCGTTTGCGCCAGCCGTCCCAGATTTCGATCACCAGCGGACCATGGGCGGGAATGGTGGGATGCAGGCCATGGGCGGGCTGCCAGGCCTTGAAGCGCAAACCCGCGACCGCCTCGCTTTGGGCGGTGGCGCGCAGAGGAAGGGCCTTGCCGTTCACCAGCACGCGATGGCGCCCGGCGGTCAGGCCGGTGACTTTCACTTCCAGCCGCTCGACCGAGGAATCGACAAAGCGCACCGTGCCGCCGACCGCGCCTTCTTCGGCCATCACATTCCAGGGTTCCAAGGCGCTGCGCAGTTCCAGGCCGACGTCCTCATACTGAACCGCTCCGATTTTCGGGAAACGGAATTCCCAATGCGGACGGAACCATTCCGCCTCAAAAGCGAAACCATGGGCGTTCATGTCGGCGATCACGTCGGTGAGATCGCTCCAGACGAAATGCGGCAGCATGAAACGATCGTGCAAACCGGTTCCCCAGCGCACCAGATTGGCTTGATAGGGCTCGCGCCAGAAACGCGCGATCAGGGCGCGCAGCAGCAGCGACTGGGCCAGGCTCATCTCGGCATGGGGCGGCATTTCAAAGCCGCGGAATTCCACCAGACCCAACCGTCCGGTGGGGCCGTCGGGCGAGTAAAGCTTGTCGATGCAGATTTCGGTGCGGTGGGTATTGCCGGTGGAGTCGGCCAAAAGATTGCGGAACACCCGGTCCACCAGCCAGGGCGGGATATTGGCGGCGGCGCGGGATGGAATTTCGTCGAAGGCGATTTCCAGCTCATACAGCGAATCATGCCGCGCTTCATCCAGGCGCGGCGCCTGGCTGGTGGGGCCGATGAAGAGGCCCGAGAAGAGATAGGACAGGCTGGGATGGTTTTGCCAATAAGCCACAATGCTTTTGAGCATGTCGGGACGGCGCAGGAAGGGGCTGTCGGCGGGGTTTTGCGCGCCCACGACAATATGATTGCCGCCGCCGGTTCCGGTGTGGCGGCCGTCGAGCAGGAATTTCTCGGTCGACAGACGGCAGGCCGCCGCTTCTTCATACAGCGCCTTGGTAATGTCCACCTGCTCGCGCCAGCTCTTGGCGGGATGGATATTGACCTCGATCACGCCGGGATCGGGCGTCACCTTGATCACATTGATGCGTGAATCATAGGGCGGCGGATAACCCTCGATATGCAGCGATACGCCCAGCGCCTCGGCGGACTCTTCCACCGCGGTCAGCAGCGCGAAATAATCGTTGGCCGACGGCACCGGCGGCATGAACACGCACAGCCGGCCATCGCGCGGTTCGACGGTCAGGGCCGTGCGTACTGCGGCCTCGGGCGTGCCGGTCTGGGCCAGTGCCTTGCTGATAGGTTTGAAATTTTCCGGACGGACTTCATCGGGCAGATGGCCGTTGCCATTGCGGTAACCCTGGCCGACTTCGTCAGGCCTCTCCAAAAGCGGCAGCGGCGCGAAGGGATCGGGTGGCGGCACAAAGCTGCGTGCCTGCTCGGGTACATAGGGCAGGGAGTTGAGCGGCAGGCGAAAACCGATGGCGGAGTCGCCCGGCAGCAGGAAAAGCTGGCCGGAACGCGTTTTCCAATGCTCGCTGAGCCAGCGCGTCAGGCCTTTTTCGACCGGCAGGACGTAACCCACGGTTTTTGTCAGGCCACGTTCGAACACCCGCGCCAGCCGCGCCCGCAATTCGGGATTCTCCAGCTTGGAATCCCGCGTGCACACATTCACCGCCAGGGCGCGCTCCTGCGCCAGGTGGTGCCAGAAATCCTCAAAGGCGGGAATGGCGTGGGAAGCATCAAGCCCAAGCCGTTTTGCCACCGCTTCGGTCAGCGCTTTGGCATCGTCGGTGGTCGGTTTGTGATTCAACGTCTCCGGCGCGATGCGGTCGGCGCTTTTCCACAAGGGCACGCCATCGGCGCGCCAGTAAAGCGCGAAGGCCCAGCGCGGCAAGGCTTCGCCGGGATACCATTTGCCCTGGCCGTAATGCAGCAATCCGCCCGGCGCGAAACGTTCGCGCAAACGGCGGATCAGCGTGTCGGCCAATCCCCGCTTGGCGGGTCCGGTGGCGGCGGTATGCCATTCCGCGCCGGAACGATCGTCATTGGATACGAAAGTTGGTTCGCCGCCCATGGTCAGGCGGACATCGTGGTTCTTCAGGACCTGGTCCACCGCGTCGCCCAGCCGCTCGATATCGGCCCATTGTTCTTCGCTATAGGGCTTGGTGACCCGCGGCGGTTCCTTGACCCGTGTCACGCTCATGTCGAAATCGAACAACACTTCGGCGGATTCCACCGCGCCGGAGATCGGCGCGGCCTGGGTCGGATTGGCGGCGCATGCCAGGGGAATGTGGCCTTCGCCCGCGAACAGTCCCGATGTCGGATCCAATCCCACCCAACCGGCGCCCGGCAGATAAACCTCACACCAGGCATGCAGGTCGGTGAAATCATTTTCCGGACCCGAAGGGCCGTCCAGCGATTTCACATCGGGCTTTAATTGAATCAGGTAGCCGCTGGCGAAACGCGCCGCCAGGCCCAGATGGCGCAACAGTTGCACCAACAGCCAGGCGCTGTCGCGGCAAGAACCCGACGCTTTGCACAGCGTGTCTTCCGGCGACTGAATGCCGGGCTCCATGCGGATCAGATAACTGATGTCGCGCGAAATTTGGGCATTGAGATCGAAGATGAAATTGGTGGTCTGTTTGGGCTCACGCGGAATCGCCGCGAGATAGCGCGCAAAGGCGGGGCCGCCGTCGAGCGCGACGAGATAAGGTTCCAGCTCGGCTTTTTGCTCGGCGGAATAACGGAAGGGAAATTTTTCCGCGTCCGGCTCCAGGAAAAAATCGAAGGGATTGATGACATTCATTTCCACCGTCAAATCGACACTGACGGTGAAGTGATCGATCTTTTCGGGGAACACGGCCCGCGCCAGCCAATTGGACTGCGGGTCCTGCTGCCAGTTGAGGAAGTGGCCTTCGGGTTCGATTTTCAGCGAATAGGCCAGCACCTTGGCGCGGGTGTGCGGGGCTGGACGCAGGCGAATCGTCTGAGCCCCTAGCGTGATTCGCCGGTCGTAGCGGTAGCGGGTGACGTGGCGGAGCGCGGCTTGAATACTCATCGGACAATCCCCTGGAAAATCACTATGCCGCAACTGCGAAGAGGGGGCTACAAGCCGCTGCGCCGCAGGCCTCGTTTTAGTCGGAACGCCGTTAAGAAGCCTGCGTTTCCAAGGCTCCAGACCTCGGAACCCCAAATGAAACTGTTCAGCTGCCAGGGCTGCGGCCAGCTCCTCTATTTTGAGAATGTGCTGTGCGAAAATTGCGGCCGGGCCTTAGGATATCTCACTGATATATCAGAGATTTCTGCTGTAGAGACGCAGGAAGACGGCGGCTGGTCGGTGCTGGGCTCCCCAGGCAAGGGCTACAAATTCTGCAATAATTACAATGCCGGGATGTGCAATTGGATGGTGCCGGCCGACGACCAGACCGGCTTTTGCGCCGCCTGCCGCCATAACCGGACCATCCCCGACCTGTCGGTCCCGGGAAACGACGCCCTGTGGCGCAAGATCGAGACCGCCAAGCACCGGCTGTTCTATTCCCTGCTTAGGCTCGGCCTGCCGCTGGAAAACCGCGCCGATGATCCCGAACACGGCCTGGCCTTCGATTTTCTGGCCGATCCGCCGGAAACCCATGCGGAGGGGGTGATGACCGGCCACGACAATGGGCTGATCACCTTGGCCTTGAAGGAGGCCGACGACGTCACCCGGGAGAAAGTGCGCAGCGAGATGGGCGAGCCCTATCGCACCTTGCTGGGACATTTTCGCCATGAGATCGGGCATTATTTCTGGGACCGGCTGGTGGCGACCGGTCCGGATCGGTTGGAGGAATTTCGCGCTCTGTTCGGTGACGACCGCCAGGATTATGGCGAGGCGCTAAAGCGCCATTATGACGAAGGCGCGCCGGCCAACTGGCAGGACACGTACATCAGCATGTACGCGACCATGCATCCCTGGGAGGATTTCGCGGAAACCTGGGCGCATTATCTTCACATCGTCGACACGCTGGAAAGTGCCGGCGCTTTTGGTCTGAAGGTGAAGCCGCGGCGCGCGCGCGGCGCTTTGGCGGCGGCGATCGATTTCGATCCTTACAAG
>CBHTTW010000071.1:0-10306 GCA_966096025.1 uncultured Alphaproteobacteria bacterium
CGTAAAATCGCGCACGGCGCGCCGATCCCGAATGGTCTGCAGCAAGTTCAACAACTGCTTGTGATCCTTCCGTGTGTCCGCCAAGTCAACCGCGGCGCCTTTTTTCGCGATACTCCATCCAGGACCCCCAGGCGAGCACCCCGCCGAAGAGCGAGAATGCGCCGATTGCAAGAGCAAGGAACGCGGTTTCATGCGATATCATCGTAACCTCCGATTGCGTTGCGACCGTCGCATCGGATAGGCCGCCAAGCGTTGATTTCGATCAACTGCTCCGCTTGCGCAGGATCAATGCCGGACAATGGCGGGCGTGTTTTCCTGCGTGTCTGGAGAACAGATGGCCCGCTCCCCAATTCGCCACGGTCCCGCGCTGTTCCTGGTCTTGCTGGCCGGGAGCGCGGCAATGGCTCAGCCGCTGACCATCGCCACGCCGCCGCGCGCCAAGTCGGCTCCCGCACCGCAACTTGCCGATCCCGCTCCCAAGGCGCCCTCGCTCAAGCTGCCATTATTGGCCTGCCTTAACGGCCTTTTGAAGGGAGATACGTCTCAGGGGATCAAGTTTTGCAGCATGGCATTGGATCTCAACCCGAAGGAGCACGACGCCTACAAGCTGAGAGGTTATGCCTATCTCACCGAACACCGGTTCGAGCTTGCCGGCGCCGACTTCCGCGCCGCACTGAAATTGAGGCCTCGCGACCACGAAGATTTGGCCGGTTTTGCCCAAAGCTTGAGCGGCCAGGGATTGTTCAGCCAGGCCGTCGCGCAATATCGGCTGGCGACAGGCCTGGCGCCCAACAAGGCGCCCTATTGGAATGGGCTGTGTTGGGCGCGAGCCGGAACCGGCCGCCAGCTGAAGCAAGCTCTGTCGGAATGCAATCACGCACTGGCGCTTCAGCCGGGAGCAGCCGCCACATTGAACAGCCGCGGGCTGATCCATCTCAGGATGAAACACTTCTCCCTTGCTCTGGCCGAGTACGACGCGGCCTTGGCTGCCGGCCCGCGCCAGGCCTCCGCCCGGTTTGGACGGGGGCTGGCGCAGCTTCAGTTGGGCCGGGAACGGCAGGGCGCCGCCGACATTGTCGAGGCCCGCCGTCTTGATCCGGGCATCGATGGTTTGTTCCGGCTGATGGGGGTCTTGCCGCCCGACTGTGCCCCGGGGCCCGGTCACACGGCTTGTCCGTCCGGCTTTCCGCTGCCAAAGCCGGTCCCCGCATCGCCCAATTCCATGATCGCGGCTGCAACCGGAAATCGCGCGCCCTAGCGGCGAAAAGCGATGTCCCAACCTCTCATTGCGGCTAGGCCGCAAGATCTTCCAGCGCCTCGGCATTGCGGATGCGCACATCCCGCGCATTGGGAAGCGCGATCACGCCATCGCGCTCGAATTGAGACAGGCTGCGCGAAACGCTTTCGATGGTGAGGCCCAGATAGTCGGCGATATCCTGCCGGGTCATGGCAAGCCGGACCGTGCCTTGCTGGTCCGATCGGTCGGCCCAATCCAGAAGGAATGCCGCAACCTTCTCCGCCGCGCCGCGGCGGCCCAACAGCAGGGAATGGCTTTGGGCCTGGGTCAAATTCTGCATCGCATATTGGAGCAGCTGGCGGGTAACAGCGCCGTCCTTCTGTCCCAGCGCTTCCACACTGCGCCGGCGGTAGCAGATCAAGGTGCATTCGCTGACGGCTTCCGCGGACAGTTGCCGTTCATCGCCCAGCTCGAACCCGAAAACATCGCCTGCGACGTGAAAGGATTCGATCTGGCGCCGCCCGTCACTGAGAAACTTGCAGCTCCGGACCACGCCGGAAACCACCTTGTAGAACACGTCATTGCCGGCGCCCTGGGCGAAGATTTCCCGCCCCTCGGGCACATGCGTTACACTGCCCGCGGCGCGGAACGGTTCGCCCTGATCGGATGAGCCCAGGCAGCCGGTCCGGCCCATCAGGGCCGCGGGGACGGGGCAGGCGGGGCGGCTGGCTGTCTGGATGGTCATGGCTGTTCCCTCACAATGCCCCCCGTTTTTAGGGGGCCGGGGAACCGGGGAAAATTCGGTTTGATCCTTAGGGATTCTACGTAATCAGGCGGTGATGATGACCTTTAAGGCCTTGGTTTCCGCGGCCCGGCCGAACACCGCATAGGCGTCGAGGATATGATCCAGGCTGAAACGGTGGGTAATAAGCGGCTTGGGGTCGAGGGTGCGGGTGGCGACCGCCTTGAGCAACAGGGCTGTGGTTTCGGTATCCACCAGCCGGGTTGTGATGGCGATATTGTGCGACCACAGGCGCTCCAGATGCAGGTCTGCCTTGTGCCCATGAACGCCGACATTGGCGATGGTGCCGCCCGGCGCCACCAGATCCTGGCAAAGTTCGAACGTGGCCGGAATGCCGACGGCTTCGACCACCGTGTCGGCCCCCATATCCGCCGTCAAAGTCTTAATCCTTGAGACCGGGTCTTCCCTCGAACTGTTGATTGCGGTGGTGGCGCCCAGCGCCAAGGCCGCTTCCAGCCGATTGTCGTCCACATCGATCACGATCAGCTGTGACGGGGAATAGAATTTCGCCGTCATCAAGGTTGCCAAGCCTATCGGCCCGGCCCCGACAATCGCCACGACTTGTCCGGGGCCGCGAATTTTGCCGTTCAGCACGCCGCATTCAAAGCCCGTGGGCAGAATATCGCTCAACATGACGGCGGCTTCCGCGTCGACATCATCGGGCAGGCGATAAAGACTGGTATCGGCGTGCGGAATGCGGACGAACTCGGCCTGTGTTCCGTCAATTCTGTGGCCGAGGATCCAGCCTCCGCTGCGGCAATGCGAATACATGCTTCTGCGGCAATAATCGCACTTGCCGCACGAGGAAATGCAGGAAATCAGCACGCGGTCGCCCGGAGAAAACATGGTGCAGGCGTCACCGACACTGTCCACGATTCCCACCCCCTCATGTCCCAGAATGCGGCCCGGTTCGCAGCTGGGAACATCACCTTTCAGGATATGGAGATCTGTGCCGCAAATCGTGGTTTTCAGGATTTTCACGATGGCGTCGCCGGGGGCAGACAGGACCGGCTTCGGCCGGTCTTCCAATGCCTTGCTGCCGGGGCCATGGTATACCAGTGCCTTCATGGGGGCGCCTCGTCGCTTTACCCTGCAACTGTGTCCCTGCCGCCCGGGCCGCGCCTTGACACCGATCAACTGTTCTGGCGGTTCTTTGGTCCGCCGATATTCACGAATGCAATGACAGTGGCTCCAGATACAACTGGCATCGATCAACTGGCCAAAGCCCGCCTGGCCGCAATTGTCTCGTCTTCCGAAGATGCCATCATCGGCAAGACGCTGGATGGCATCGTGACCGACTGGAACGGCGCCGCCGAGGCGATTTTCGGGTATTCCGCCGCGGAAATAACCGGTAAGTCCATTACCTTGCTGTATCCGCCCGGCGCGGAGGATGAGGAAAAGCGGATACTGATCAAGGTGCGGGCCGGCGAGCCGGTGCGCCATTTCGAGACCCGCCGCCGGCGCAAGGACGGTGCGATCATCGATGTCGTGATTACGGTATCGCCGATTATCGATGATGGCGGGGGTTTGATCGGAATTTCCCAGGTTGCGCGGGACGTCACCGCCACGAGGGCGGCGCAATCGGCATTGCGGGAGCGGGAAGCCCACCTCCAATCGGTGCTGGATACCGTTCCGGATGCCATGATTGTGATCGACACCAGGGGTGTCATGCACTCCTTCAGCGCCGCCGCAGAGAGGCTGTTTGGCTATTCCGCCGAGCAAGTCATTGGCCGCAACGTCAATATGCTGATGCCGGAGCCGTATCGATCGCAGCATGATGGCTTTCTTGCGCGCTACCTGGCGACCGGAGAGCGCCGGATCATTGGAATCGGCCGGATCGTCGTGGGCGAACGCAAGGACGGATCGACCTTTCCGATGGAGCTTGCCGTGGGAGAGATGCGGTCCGGTGAGCGCCGGTTTTTCACCGGCTTTATCCGCGATCTCACCGAACGCCAGGAAACCCAGCAGCGATTGCAGGACGTGCAGGCGGAATTGATTTTCATGTCCAGGTTTACCGCCTTGGGCGAGATGGCCTCAACCCTGGCCCATGAGCTTAATCAGCCGCTGACCGCGGCCGCGAGTTTCTTGAATGGTGCTCGCAGGCTTTTGGCCGCGGGGCCGGGCATGGACCGGGCCTTGGTGTCCAATGCCATCGATGAGGCCGCCGACCAGATGTTGCGAGCCGGCCAAATCATCAAGCGTTTGCGGGAATTTGTGGCGCGCGGCGAGAGCGACAGGCAACGCGAGGACCTGCGCAAGCTGATAGAGGAGGCCAGCGCATTGGCTCTGGTCGGGGTCAAGCAGACCGGAACACAGGTCTCCTTTGATTTTGACGCAGCCACCGGCACAGTCCTGGTGGACAAGGTCCAGATCCAACAAGTGCTTCTCAATTTGATGCGCAATGCCATTGAAGCCATGGAGGACGGCGATCGGCGGGAAATGGCGGTGTCGACGCGGGTGCTGGATCCTGAAACCGTTGAGGTCGCCGTCACGGATACCGGCTGCGGTATTGCGCCGGAAGTTCTCGCCAAGCTGTTCCAGCCGTTCGTGACCACAAAAAGGCAGGGCATGGGTGTCGGCCTGTCGATTTCCCGCACCATCGTGGAATCTCATGGCGGGCGGCTCTGGGCGGAGCCAAATCCCGAAGGGGGCACCATTTTCCGGCTTACGCTCAAGCGGATTGCGGGAGAGGAACTCGTTTATGGCCGGTAACGCGGTTGTGCATCTGATCGACGACGACGAGGCGGTGCGCCGTGCCTTGGCATTTCTGCTGGGAACGGCCGGATTGGCCGTCAAAGTCTATGAATCGGCCACCTTGTTTCTCGAGAAGTTTGACGATTCGCAAACAGGGTGCATCGTCACCGATGTTCGCATGCCGGGAATGGACGGCATTCAGCTGCTGCGCCGGTTGAATGAGTCGAAGACCAAGCTGCCGGTCATCGTGATGACCGGACACGCCGATGTCCCTCTCGCGGTCGAGGCCATGAAATGCGGCGCCGTCGATTTCATCGAGAAACCCTTCTCCGATGACGTGTTGCTGGCGGCGATCCAATCCGCGCTCGCCAGCCAAAGCGGTTCGGCCGGCGATCTTGAACAGGTGCGCGCGCGGATTGCCTCGCTGACCCCGCGGGAAAAGGAAGTTCTGGACGGATTGCTTGCCGGCCATCCCAACAAGACGATCGCATTTGACCTGGGCTTGAGCCCCCGCACGGTCGAAGTCCACCGCGCCAACGTGATGACGAAGATGGCGGCATCCAGCCTGTCCGAACTTGTTCGGATGGCTCTTTCGGCGGGCGGATAGCCTAAAGTCCGTCCGGCTTGGCAATATCCGCCCTGACGTAACGCGTCACCCGGCCGATAACCGAGCCTGGTTCCACAATGCTGTTGGTCGCGCGATCAATATGCAGCGTGCCCGTCGCCGGCGACATCACTTCATGCAGCGCCGATTCAATCCGGATGCAGGCGATGGGGTCGCCGGCCTCGACCAGCCTTCCATCGGCCACGATCCAGCTTTCAACGTAACCTTGGGGCATGATGCTGGTGCCCCACAGGGAAGTGTCCACAACAACTTCAATCGTCATTCAGGCGCTCCGCGGGTTACTGGGGCTTTCCTTGCAATGGCGTCACGGAAGCGATCTTGAACGGCCGTTGCACACCGTCGTCTTCCTTTACCGTGACATACAGGCCCGGCGCGATGATGTGGCGGTCCAGTTTGAAGAAAGGTTCATCATCCTCGGTCTGATCGGGCAGATAGTCGAAGCGCCAGCCGCGGCCGACGTGGCGCAGCATTCCCTTGCGCTCCGGTTGACCGGGACGAAAACTGCGGACCCCGCATTTGCCCTTGGAACTGCACCATTCAATGGCGTCCAAATGGCCATACTGGTTGAGTGGCGCAACGAACTCATAGCCGTGGCGAGGATCGCCATTCGGGGCATCCGGCGTCCGGCCAAGCTCCAAGCGTATCGTCATCAATGACATGGTTTGCTCCCGAAATGCCGTGTGACAATCTCTTTCACCTCTTCCAGGCGCGCTTGCACGAAAGTCCGGCTCGCACCGGGCGTGACGCCCCCGAAATGCACATGCTCCAAAAAACTCATGCCGCAGACCGCCGCGAATGCGCTGTCGAAAAGTGTGTGAACCGCCGGGAGATTTCCGCTCTCCCGCAGCCAGGAAGCCGGCGCGCCGCTGGAGCTGAAACTGATCAATTTGCGTCCGGTCAGAAGGGGA
The DNA here is from genome assembly GCA_966096025.1 of uncultured Alphaproteobacteria bacterium. Lineage (GTDB taxonomy): Bacteria > Pseudomonadota > Alphaproteobacteria > Micropepsales > Micropepsaceae > Rhizomicrobium. The sequence continues at coordinate 6,267 of CBHTTW010000071.1, forward strand.
TTGTAGCTATGGCCGCCCGCGCCATAGGCAAAGCCGAATCCGAACACCCGTTCCCAATAGCCCTTGATCATGGCCGGCGGGGAGTTCAGCCAAAGCGGGTAGAAAAAAGCGAAGGTGTCGCTGTCTTCAAGGCGGTCCCGCTCATCCGCCACGTCCGGACCTGGCCTGAAATCCGGATCAAAAGGCAGCTCCGTGGGTTTGAGGCGTGGATCGAAATCAAGCCGGTAAAGGTCTCGAACCACGACCTCATGGCCCAAATCCTCGCAAGCATTCGCATAAGCCTGCGCCATGGAGGCGGTAAAGCTTTGACCCCTCGGATGTGAGAAGACAATTGTGTGCTTCATGGCCGCAAGCTTGTGCCCGTCCCGGCGGGGGCGCCTTGCGCCAAATCAAGGCCGGTTTGGGAAGATGTTCTAGGATTTGGATATGCTCTGGTGCAATCGCCTTGCTGTCGCCGTCCTGGTTCTTTGCATGCCGCTGGGGGCGGGCGCGGCGGTGTTGGATCGCCGGGCTTTGCCCTTTGATGAGCCCGTCCGCCAATTCTACGCGGCCCGCGACTGGAATTTGGCCTGGAGCGGCAGTGCCGCCGCGGAAGCGGACGCCCGGCAAGCCATTTCCATTCTGTCCAAGGCAGGCACCGAAGGTTTGGATGCATCCCGGTACATCTGGGCTGCCAGAGGGAACGATCCGTCCTTTTCCGATGTGGCAATCACGGGGGCGGTCTTGAACTATATGAACGATCTGGCTTTCGGCAGATCGGAGCTGCGCGCGGTGGATGCCGATGTCGGACTTTCCTCGCGGTCCGGGGATTTTGCCGGCCAGCTCGAGGCGGCGCTGAAAAGCCATCGCGTCGCCCAGATGCTTGCGGAGCTCGCACCCAAGCATGCCGAATATCTGGCGCTGAAGGCGGCGCTGCCAACCGCTGGGGAGAGGGCCCCCACCATAGTGGCCAATATGGAGCGCTGGCGCTGGCTTCCTTCGCAATTCGAAGATGACCGCATCATGGTCAATGCGGCGAACGCCGAACTGGACCTCTGGCTAAACGGAAAGCCCATCCTTCATTCACGGGTGGTGGTGGGACGGCCAGCCACCCGAACGCCGATCCTGCGCGCCGAGGGGGCCGGCATTACCTTCAATCCCTTCTGGACCATTCCGAAATCCATTGCGGCAAAGGAAATTTTGCCGAAGCTGAAGAAGAATCCCGCCTGGCTTGCCAGCCATGACATGCTCTTGCTGGATGGGCCCAAGGACGATCCGCAGGGGCTGCGCATCAATTGGCGGGCCGTTCGGACCGGCACTTTCCCCTATCAGATCCGGCAAAATCCCGGGCCTCGAAATCCGTTGGGGCGGATCAAGCTGGAATTGCCGAATCGGTTCGATGTCTATCTGCATGACACATCGAACAAGGGGGATTTCCAGAAACCCAAGCGGCAATTGAGCCACGGATGTGTCCGTGTCGAGAAAATCCTATCCCTGGCAACCCATATCCTGGGCGCCGATATCGCCGCGACCCGGAAAATCGCGGAAGCGTTGGGCCAGCGCGATTCCAGCTATCTGGTGCTGCCCAGGAGAGTCCCGATTTACCTCCTTTACTGGACGGCGATTCCCCATGACGGCGCGGTAACGTTTCTTGAGGATTCCTATGGCAGGGACCGAAGGCTGATCGCGGCCATGCATGCAACTTCGATTCGTCTTGCCGGCGCCGAAACTCCCTGTGTAAGAGGCTGACCATGCGTTTGAAGTTCATAAACGAAACAGGCGCAAAGAGCCGGGATCTCGGGATGGGGCGCCGGCGCTTCCTTGCCGCGGCCGGCGTGAGTCTGTTTCTTCCCAAACCCGCAAGGGCCGATGCCGCCGGTGTTCGCAAGCTGTCGTTTGACAACTTGCATACCGGGGAGAAGCTGAGCGTCGAATACTGGATCGACGGCCAGTATCAGCCTCAGGCTCTGGCCGAAGTGAACCATGTGCTGCGGGATTTCCGGACCGGGCAAGTCCATCCCATCGCACCCCAGTTGCTCGATCTGGTTGCGCTGGTGCGTGGCCGGCTTGGGACCGGCGCGCCGGTCAGCATCATCTCGGGATATCGCTCCCCGGTAACAAACGCCATGCTGCGCAGCGAGCACGAACATTCCGGGGTCGCTACAAAAAGCCTTCATATGCAGGGTATGGCGCTGGATATCAGGATTGCGGGCCGTACCTTGACGGATTTGCACAGTGCGGCGCTGGCGCAAAGGGGCGGTGGTGTGGGCTTCTATCCGCGGTCGGGTTTCGTGCATGTCGATATAGGGCGGGTACGGACTTGGCAGGGAAGTTGATCGGGCGCAATGACGGCCGGTTTGAGTGGGCTAGCTTGCGCCCATGCTGGAAAATATCACAACGGGATCCGCGCTGGTCGCGCTGACGGTGCTGATTCATACAGGCGGGCTCATACTGATTGCGGCGATTACGCCGCCTGTCGCGAAATATTTTGGCTTTCACAATCATGCGGTCGGCCGAACCCTGGTCATGACGGGGACCGTGCTCGGCCTGCTTGGCTTGATGACTTTGGAAGTTTGGGTGTGGGCGCTTGCCTATTCGTTGCTGGGCGTGAGCCGCGTGTTCGCCGATGCCTTGTTCCTCTCCACAGCCATGTATTCCACCATCGGATACGGGGAGCTGGTGATCAATCCGTATTGGAATCTGCTCACGGCGCTTGAGGGGGTAAATGGCTTTCTGATGATCGGATGGTCCACGGCGTACCTGGTGGGAGCCGCCACCCGTCATGGACCCTTTCGGTCCGGCGAACATTTCTGAGTCCGTCTGGCTTAGCGGCGAGGCTGCGAATGGCGGTGCCGGCGATTGCTGCTTCCGGCTGTGTCCGGAGTCGTCCGCAGCGCCCTGGGTTGCCTTGACGATTAGCCAAAGATCACTCCATTACCGTCCTCACTGGTTCGGGACTGTCCGGGCTAGATTGTTAGGGCGGATTCTAGGGTGGCAAGGCTGACCCAACGTCTTTCAGCGCGATAGCGGCCACCATCGGCCCCGGCTTTCACGCTGATGGGGGGCCTCTATCTGAGGGCCGAACCCAGTGGTGCGCGACACTGGGCGTGCCTTTTTCGTTAAAAGGGGAAGCGGTGCGACATGCTGGCGGAGTACCGCGTGTCGCCTTCCGAAGAAGGTCTATGAGACGACGATAGTACCCTTCATGCCCATCGATTCATGATATTTGCAAACGTAAGCGTACGTGCCTTTTTCCGTGAATATATGGGTAAACGTGTCGTCTTCAGACAGGTCGGCAGAGCCGAAAGGCTGAACGCCGGTTGGCAGTCTGATGTTGGATTTTTCCGCGGCCTGGGCCGGGTCGAAGGTAATCGTATGCAGCAGCAAAGCGGGATTCTTCCAGGTAACTTTATCCCCGGCATTGATTGCGATCGTGGGCGGCACGAAGGCGCTATCTGTCATCGAAACTTCAATTGCTCTGCCTTGTGCTTCGGCGGGCATGGCAAATGCGATGCTCATTGAGATAAGAGACTTGATGGCATCACGACGTTGAAGCGTCATGTTTGTGCCTTTCATTCCGGCGCCACGGTTGCAATGATGCATGAATACGCTGAGTCAAAATCCGCAACACATCTTACATAATATATACGCGATTTGACGTATTCGGCGCGGTGGCGCCCGCCGCTAGCGTCTTGTGTGGCCGTCGGCACCGAGGCGCTGGAGCTGTGCGCCAGGGTTCGACGGCCGGCGAAAGCGCTGCCGAAGTGGCGCATCTGGTCAATATCTGACGCGGCAGGCGAATGGCCGCGAGAAATCGAGGCGCGGGAGGACCGACGAATTCGCCGTCGGGATTGCTCGGAACATGCTTTGGGCATGTTCCTCGTCCTCGGCTTCGCCTCGGATCACTCGCCGGCCGTTCCGGCCGGCTCGCGCCCCGAATTGGCTGTCGCCAATTCGGTCGAACAAGGGTCCGTAATACCGATCCGGCACCGCCATCCCGCCTTCGTTGTATCTGAGATTGAGTTCGTTTCCCGCAGAGCGGGATGGCGGTGCCGGAGGGA
>CBHTTW010000072.1:0-10193 GCA_966096025.1 uncultured Alphaproteobacteria bacterium
TTCTGCAATTTCAACAATGCCTACAAGCTGACGCCGGACACTTTCCAAAGCTGGATGCGCATCCTGGGCGGGGTGGAAAACAGCGTGCTGTGGCTGCTGGAAAGCGCCGCCCCCTATGGCGACAATCTGCGCAAAGAGGCGCAGAAGCACGGCATCGCGCCCGAACGCATCATTTTCGCGCCCGACCTGCCGACCGACCAGCATTATGGCCGGCTCGCGCTGGCGGACCTTTTTCTCGATGGCCTGCCCTACAATGCCCATACCACCGCGAGCGACGCATTATGGGCTGGGGTTCCGCTGATCACCTGCCGCGGCACGGCCTTCCCCGGCCGGGTTGCCGCCAGCCTGCTTTTGGCCGCGGGCCTGCCCGAACTGGTGACCAAAAATCGCGCCGATTTTGAAGCGCTTGCGATCAAGCTGGCGAAAGATCCGGCGGCTTTGGCGAAATTGCGCGGCAAGGTCGCGAAGGCCAAGCATAGCGCCTTGTTCGACACCGCCGCCTTTACCCGGCATATCGAAGACGCCTACCGCACCATGTGGGAAAATTGGCTGGCGGGCAAAAAGCCCGAAAGCTTCGCCGTCAAAACCAGGACCTGAGCCATGGATGCCCAGCAGATACAGGCGCTGGGCCGCCAGGCCATGGCGCTGCATCAGCAAGGGCAGCTGCAGCAGGCCGAGACCATCTATCGCCGGCTGATCGAGGCGGCGCCCGGACTTTTCCCGCCCTATTTTCTGCTCGGCATGCTGCGCCTGCAGACCGGCGACAGCGCCGGCGCCGCCGCGCTGCTGGACCGCGCGCTGCAGCTTCAGCCGAACGATCCGGGCGCGCTGCTGCATTACGGTCTGGCGCTGCACGGCCAGAAACGCTTCGTGGAATCGCTTGCCGCCTATGACCGCGCCTTGACGATCCAACCGGGCATGATCGCGGCGCGGGTGGGGCGCGGCGGCGCCCTCAGGGCCCTGGACCGCACGGAAGAGGCGCTGGCGGAGTATGAACAGGCGCTGGTGGTAAATCCCAACGACGCCGATGCCTGGAATGTGCGCGGCGCACTGCTGCGCAGCCTCAAGCGGATCGACGAGGCGCTCGACTCCTTGAACCGCGCCGTGGCGCTTGCGCCCGATTCCGCCGAGATCCTGCAGAATCGCGGCGAATTGCTGTGGGACGAAAAAGCCGACTATCCGGCGGCGATCCAGGATCTTGAACGCGCCATGGCGCTGGATTCCACCCGGCCCGCCCTGGAAGGCAATCTGGTGCATCTCAAACTGATACTGGCATTGAAGGATTGCGATTGGACGGCAGCCGATACCTGGGCCGGCCGGATGCGGAAGGTTATTGCCGCGGGCTCCTATGTCACGCCTTTCATGGCGCTGCTGTGCGATGGCGATGCACAGACTCAGCTGCGCGCCGCCCGCAATGTAATTGCCGAGCGATTCGCGGCCTTGCCGCCGCTGGCCGCCGCGCCCTATCGGCATGACCGGATAAGGCTGGCCTATATTTCTTCGGATTTTTGCGAGCATCCGGTGGGCTATCAGATTTCCCGCCTGATCGAACTTCACGACCGCTCGCGCTTCGAGGTACTGGCTCTTTCAACCGGTCCTAACGATGATGGCGCAACCCGGCGCCGTCTCGCGGCCGCCTTCGACCAGTTTCACGACCTGCAAGGCAAAACCCCGAAGGAAAGCGCGGAGTATATTCGCCGCCTGGAAATCGATCTATTGGTGGAGCTTAACGGCCATACCCAGCATCAAAGCTTCGACATTCTGCGCCGCAAACCGGCGCCCATACAGGCAAGTTGGCTGGGCTATGCCGGAACCACGGGCGCGCCCTATATCGATACTCTGATCGCGGACCGTATCGTGGCGCCCGATCCGGCGGACTTCACGGAAAGGCTGGAATATCTGCCGGGCAGCTTCTTTGCCACCGACAATACAAGGCCGGTCGGCGATGTCATGAGCCGGCAGGATGCCGGGCTGCCGCCGGACGGCTTTGTGTTTTGTTGCTTCAACCAGGCGATGAAATTCAACGCCGACATCTTCGCGCGCTGGATGCGCATCCTGGCGCAGGTGCCGGGCAGCATCTTGTGGCTGCGCCATCCGGGCGATATCGCCGCCGCCAATCTGCGCCGGGCGGCCGACCGCCATGGTATCTCGCCTGAGCGGCTGGTCTTTGCCGGCTTTGTGCCGCAGGAGGCCCATCTGGCCCGCTACGCATCAGCCGATCTGTTTCTCGACACCCTGCCTTACAATGCCCATGCCACCGCCTGCGACGCGCTTTGGGCCGGATTGCCGGTATTGACCTGCGCCCAAGGCGGTTTCGCCGGCCGGGTCGCGGCCAGTTTGCTGCACGCCATCAACATGCCGGAGTTGGTGACCCAAACACCGCAAGACTATGAAACCCTGGCCATCGAACTGGCGCGGGACTCGCAAAGACTGTCCGCCTTGCGCGGCAAGCTGGCGGCGAACCGCCTCACAACGCCCCTGTTCGACACGGTGCGTTTTACCCGCGACCTGGAAGACATTTATGCCCGCCTTGTTGCGGCTCAACGGATGAACTGATCGACAAAGCCCGCGCCCAGCCCGACTTTTTCATAATGGGCGCGGCAGAGATTGATCTTGGTGAAGACGTCTTCGTAACCCAGCACGCCGCCATCGGGATCGACATAGATCATCACCCCGTTCACCTGGAACAAGGTGATCATCTCTTCCACGTCTTCATCCACCACCAAAGTATGGGTCTCGCCCGGCGCCTCATAGACATAGCCGCCTTCCTGCGCCACCCAATCATGCTCCAGATAGCGCCAGCGCCCCTTGATGACATAGCCATGGACCGGCTGGGGATGGCGATGACGCGACAGCACGCCGGATTTGCGCACCTTGAGCAGGTTCATCCAATAGCCGCGCGAGGCGCAAAGATTCAGCGGCCGGAACCAGACATTCTCGCCCTGCGGCACCCATACCCGTTCATCGGCGGGGATCACCGAGGGGATCACCAGCTCCGGCGGCGACTCCTTGGGTTGGGGATGACGATAGGGAATGCGGGAATTGTCCTGGGCCATGTCTCTTCTCTTTTTTATTTTGCGGTATAGCCGCCATCGATCGGCAGCACCGTGCCGGTGACGAAGCCGGCGCCTTCCGAACACAGAAACACCACCGCGCCGCCGATGTCGTCCGGCTTGCCCCAGCGGCCAAAAGGCGTGCGCGCGACGATGGCGTCGGAGCGCGCGGCATCCTCGCGCGCGCCCTTGGTCAGCTCGGTCTCAACCCAGCCGGGCGCGATGGCGTTGACGCGGATGTCGGGCGCCCAGGCCACGGCCAGGGCCTTGGTCAATTGCGCCACGCCGCCCTTGGAAGCGGTATAGGCGGGCACCAGTCCGCCGCCGAAAAAGGACCAGACCGAAGCGGTATTGACGATGGCGCCCTTTTGTTTTTCCAGCAACGGCTTGGCCGCCACGCACATGCGCATGGTGCCGGTCAAATTGACGTCGATGACCTTTTGAAAGCCTTGGAGGGTAAATTCCTGGCCATCGCGCAGGATGATCCCGGCGCAATTGACCAGCGCGTCCAGCCGAACCAATTCCGCGACGCATCGTGCAACATCGGCATCATCGGTCACGTCCAGCCGGACCGCCCGCAAATGCTCGCCTTTGGGCACCGCCGCGACTTCGGCATCCGACAATCCCGTGACGGTAACCTGATAGCCAGCCGCCAGCATGGCTTGCGCGATGCCGAACCCGATACCCCGCGCCCCGCCGGTGATCAAAGCCTGTTTCATGCCGCGAGCTTAGCGTTCCGGCAGCGCAAAGGCGACATAGGCCGCACCCTGCTCCGACTTTTTGTCGCGCGCATTGTCGGCCTGGATCAGCACATATTGCCGCCCGCCGGCCATATAGGTGACGGGCGTGGCATTTCCGGCATAGGGCAGTCTGGCCTGCCACAACAGCTTGCCGTCCGAGGGATCGAAGGCGCGGATTTTCTTGTCGTACAGCGTGGCGCCGATGAACAGTACGCCGCCCGCCGTCAGGATGGGACCGCCGTAATTTTCCGAGCCGGTGTTTTTATCCGCCAGTTCGGGATATTCGCCGAACGGGATTTTCCACAGATAGCGGCCGGTATTGAGATCGATGGCGTTCAAGGTGCCCCAGGGCGGCGCCACCGCGGGATAGCCGTCGGGATCGAGGAATTTGCGATAGCCGGTGAAGCGATAGGGCGGCCGGTCGTCGCGCACGGGGGCCGCAAGCTCGCTCTTGTCGCTGCCGCTGCGCACATAACCGAGCAAGGCTTTCAAATCGCCGGCCAAAATACCGCGAAAGGCCGGCATGCGGCCGCGGCCCGACCACAGCACATCCGACATTTCGGATTCCGTCAGCTTGCTGTCGGTCAGGCCCGGAAAGGCGGGCGGCGAACCCTGGCGGTCGGCGCCATGACAGGAAGCGCAATTGTCGAGATAGAGCCCCTCGCCCAGGCTGGCGGCCTTGCGATTTTCCACCAGCCCGCCGGTCCAGGCGACGTCGTTGGAATTGAGATAAAGAATGCCGCCCCCGGCGGCTTGGCCGCCCCATTCCGCGCCGCCGTCGAAACCGGGAAAGGCCAAGGTCTGCTGTTCCAACCGCATATGGGGAAACGGCCCATCATTGGCAAAGCTTCGGAATTGCTCCAGCGCCCATTGATGGGCCTGCGGCGTGCGGTTGGTGAGCAAGGATTCGGCAAGATGCTGGCGGGCATAAGGTTCGGGCAGCGAGGGCACCGGCTGGGCGGCCGGTTGCTTTTCGCCCGGCACGGTGCTGGGCGGCACCGCCACGTCTGAAACGGGAAAGAGCGGCTTGCCCGTGGCGCGGTCCAGCACGAACAGATAACCCTGCTTGCTGGCTTGGGCGACGGCATCGACCATCTTGCCATCGCGTTTAATCGTCAACAGCACCGGCGGCGAGGGAAAATCGCGGTCGGCAATATCGTGACGCACCCCCTGGAAATGCCAGATCAGCTTTCCGCTCTTGGCATCCAGCGCCAGCAGCGAATTGGCATAGAGATTGTCGCCGATACGATCGGCGCCGTAGAAATCGCTCACCGCCGAACCGGTGGGCGCGAAGACCATGCCGCGCTTTTCATCCAGCACCATGCCGGGCCAGTTGTTGGCGCCGCCGCCGGTCTTCCAATAATCCGCTGGCCAGCTTTCATAACCGGGCTCGCCCGGATGGGGGATGGTGTGAAAGCTCCAGCGCAGCTTGCCGGTGCGCACATCAAAGGCGCGGATATCGCCCGGCGCCGCCGGCGCGCTCTCGGCGGTGCGAAAACCCATGATGATCGTGTCGCGCCAGATGGTGCCGGGCGCGGTCAGCGCGACGCTGATTTTTTCCGGATCGCGTCCCAGGCCGGCGCGCAAGTCGATGCGGCCGCCCTCGCCGAAGCCAGGCAACGGCTTTCCGGTTTCGGGATCCAAGGCATAGAGATAGCTGCCGGCATTTGCGAACAGGCTGCGCTCTTTACCCTGGTGCCAATAGGCCAGGCCGCGCTGCGGCCCGCCTGCTTTCACGCCGGAATGAAAGCGCCATTTGAGTTTTCCGGTTTTGCCGTCCAGCGCGATGGTGTGTAGCGACGGCGTATAGGCGTAAATCACGCCGCCGATCGCCAAGGGGTGGGTTTGCGGATCGCCCGCCTCCGCCATGTCGAAACGCCAGGCCTGTTTTAGGCCCGCAACATTGGCGCGGGTGATCTGGGTCAGGCTGGAAAAGCGGCGCCCGCCTTCCCCGCCATACAGCGGCCAGTCCTCTCCCGCCGCCAAAACCGAAGGCGCCGCCAACAGGACCGGCGCGGCGAACAACAAAAATCGCATTTTCATGCCGTCAACCTACCCAGCCCATCCGGTTTGGGAAGGGGGATCGCCGCCCACAGTGAAAAAGGTATAGCCTGCGCCGCGGGCAGGTGCCCGGATGGGGGCCGACCTGTGAAGACACCATTGAACCGCCAGCAGAAGCTTGGCTTCTGGGCCGCCTGGTCCGGCTGGGTGCTGGACGGCATGGACTCGGTGATCTACGCCCTGGTGCTGGCCCCGGCGATGAAGGAATTGTTGCCCAAGTCCGGCATCGACCCCACACCAGCCAATATCGCCTTTACCGGTTCGATCCTGTTCGCGCTGTTTTTGATGGGCTGGGGCCTGTCTTTTCTGTGGGGGCCGTTGGCCGACCGTTTCGGCCGCGCCAGATGTCTGGCCGCCACCATTCTGGTGTTTTCCGTCTTTACAGGCGCGGCGGCATTTTCGGAGACGGTGTGGCAGTTGGGGCTGTTCCGCTTCCTGGCCGGCATCGGCATCGGCGGCGAATGGGCCATGGCGGGCACTTATGTCGCCGAATCCTGGCCCGAGGATCGCCGCCGGGCGGGCGCCGGTTATTTGCAGACCGGTTATTATGTCGGCTTCTTCCTGGCGGCGGCGCTGAACTTCACCATCGGCGCCGAATATGGCTGGCGGGCGATGTTCTTGTGCGGCGCCGCCCCGCTGCTGGTCAGCCTTTTCACCCTGGCGCGCGTTCGCGAGCCGGCGCGCTGGAAAGAAGCCAAGACACGGCCCGCCATCAATCCGCTGACCGCGATTTTTTCCGCCGCCTATCTGCGCCGCACCATCGTGAACACCGCGCTGGTTTCGATCGCCATTATCGGCCTGTGGGCGGGGACGGTTTACGAGCCCACCGCCATCATCTCCCTGGCGGCCAAGGCCGGATATACCGCGCTTCAAGGCACGCAGCTCGCCTCGCTGGGCACCGCCATCCTGTCGATCGGCACCATCATCGGCTGCCTGCTGCTGCCGGGCCTGGCGGAACGCTGGGGCCGCCGCAAAACCCTGGCGCTTTATTTCTGCGGCATGGCGCTTTGCATTGTCCTGGCCTTCGGCTGGGCCTTCCATCTGCCGCAAGGCTTGCAGCCATTCCTGATCGTCCTGTTTTTCCTGGGCCTCGCCGGCGGCAACTTCGCCATGTACAGCCTGTGGCTGCCCGAACAATATCCCACTGAAATACGCGCCAGCGCTTTTGCTTTTTGCACCTCGTTCGGCCGCTTTCTGGGCGCGGGCGCGAACTTCGCCATCGCCGCGCTGATTCAATGGACCGGATCGCTGGGTTCGGTGATCGCGCTGACCGCCATCCCCTTTGTGATCGGATTGGCGATCATACCCTTTGCCCTGGAAACCAAAGGCAAGCCGCTGCCTTAGCCTCGGTACAAGGCGGCATATTCCTGGCGCAACGCGCTTTTCTGCACCTTGCCCATGCTGTTGCGGGGCAATTGATCGACAAAAAACACCCGCTTGGGAAGTTTGAAGCGCGCCAGCCTGTCGCCAAGATTTTCCAGCACGCTTTCCTGGGTCAAATGGATGCCCGGCTTGAGCACCAGGAAGGCGGTGACGCCTTCGCCGAAATCGTCATGCGGCAGACCGACCACCGCGGATTCCTCCACCCCGGGCAGATCGTCGAGCAGGCTTTCGATCTCACGCGGATAGACATTCAGCCCGCCGGTGATGATCAGGTCTTTGCCCCGCCCGACGATGCTGAGATAGCCGTTGGCGCCGATGCTGCCCAGGTCGCCGGTCATGAAAAAACCGTCGGGGCGAAATTCCGCGGCGGTTTTTTCCGGCATTTTCCAATAGCCCTTGAAGACATTGGGGCCGCGCACCTCGATCATGCCGATCTCGCCCTGCGGCACGGGGCGCCCATCGCCGTCGGCGACGCGAATCTCCACACCCGGAAGCGGCAGCCCGACAGAACCGGGAATGCGCATCCCGTGATAGGGATTGGACGTGTTCATATTGGTCTCGGTCATGCCATAGCGTTCCAGGATCGCGTGACCGGTGCGTTCCCGCCATTGACTATGGGTTTCCGGCAAAAGCGGCGCCGAACCGGAAATGAACAGCCGCATATGGCGCGTGCGCTCCTTGTCCAGCCGCGCGTCCTTCAAGAGCCGGGTATAAAAGGTGGGAACCCCCATCATCACACTGGCCTGTGGCAGCGCCTGGAACACAGTGTCCGGCTCGAATTTGGGCAGAAACAGCATCGAGGCGCCCGACAGCAATGTGACATTGGTGGCAACAAACAGTCCGTGAATGTGGAATATCGGCAGGGCGTGGAGCAGCACGTCATCGCGCGAAAATGCCCAGGCCTGGCGCAGGCTGTCGGCATTGGAGGCGAGATTGCCATGGGTCAGCATGGCGCCCTTGGAGCGGCCGGTGGTGCCGGAGGTGTAAAGAATGGACGCCAAGTCGCCCATGCCGGTTTGGGCGTCAGGAAAAGTTTCCGGCGCTTCGGCCGCCTGCCGGACCAGCGAGCCGTCCCGGCCGTCATCGCTCAAGGTCAAGAACAGGATGTCAGGCAGGCGAGCCGCGATTTTTTCCCTGTTGGTGTCGGAACAGACGAACAGGCAGGGTTCGGCATCCTGCACGAAATAGGCGAGCTCGGCCGGGGTGTAGCCTGTATTCAGCGGCAAATAGACAAGGCCCGCCCTAAGGCAAGCCAGATAGAGCAGAAGCGCGGTGGGACTTTTCTCGACCTGGACCGCCACACGATCGCCGGGTTTGGCGCCATGGCGAACCAGGATATGGGCCAGGCGTGCCGAGACGGCAAAGGCGTCCTGATAGGTAAGAGCGGGGCCGTGGATGGGGCGCAGAAGGTCGCGGCCAGGATCGGGTGCCGCCAGAACACGCGCAAACAGATTGTCGGGCAAGGGCTTAAATCGGCTATGGCTTCGGAAGGGGCGGACTATACGGCACTCTGCGTGGCGCACAAACGGCGGGTCTTAAGGCGCGCGCCGAACCCAGCTTGCCTGCTTCCCCTTGGGGCTGTCGCTGACCGCGACCAGCAGCTTGTCACCCTCTTCCAGCGAGAGGATGCCGCCGCGCCGCAAAGTTTCCATATGCACGAACGCTTCCACCGCATTGCCCAGGCAGATGAATCCATAGCCTTTGGCGCGGTCGAACCATTTCACCGTTCCTTCCCGAAGGGCGGCGTCGGGCATGGCGCTGTCAACCGGCGGCGCGATCTGCCGGTCTTTGGAAGGGATGCTCGAATTGTCGACCGATAGGATGCGGACCGCCTGCAGACCGCTGGGACCTTTCACGGCTTCACAACGAACCGTCGCGCCTTCCGCGACATGAGAAAAGCCGGAGCGCCGAAGACATTTGTGATGCAGCAACACATCGCCCATATCGATGGTGCTGAGGAAGCCATAGCCCTTGGTGAAGTCGAACCATTTCACGCGGCCGGCGACGGAAAAGGTTTCGGGGTTGATCGCGGTCGAATCAAAACTTCGATTAAACACCTGTTCGGAATGAGCAATATCGCGGCGGTCCATAGCAAAGGCCCCAAAAATGTTGACATGGGTAACAACTTTTTCGAAGTTACTCTGCCCCGCAAAGAGTGGCCCTCAGGCCGGACATCGGGTAGCGGCTTTGTTTGCAACCGCTATCCATTTCTGAACAACTATTGCAGCGCTGCGAGATTGCGTTGTTCCGATTTGGAATTCGGCGTGCGTGACTCAAAAAGAGCCGCGTGAGTGCGCGAATTCATCGCCGGCCGTCCGAACTGCATACAGCGCGCGATGGCGCGCAATCGTCCATTTGCAAAAACGAGCGAACAAAGCACGAGCCTGATGCGCGCCGCGAAAACACTTCAGGCATGCGCGCGGAAGACAAAGACCGCTTTCGCAAACTGCTCCGCCTAGCTATGTTGAGATGCTGTTAGCGCTGCAGCTTGTCTGGCCATTGGGGGGCGCCCAGTATAGTTTCTCGAGCCGCGTAACGTTGGGACAATCCGATTTTCCAAGGTACAGCAACCCATGTCTCAGCCCTTCGACCAGTCGAACCGGACTCTCAATCGCACGCCGCTGGACGATCCCAGGATTCTCAGCGGTCCCTTCTGGTCCGAACTGCGCGTATTCCTTGCCGTGGCAAAGTCGAAATCCTTCAATCGGGCGGCCGAGGAGCTTGGCATCAGCCAGCCGACGGTGAGCCGGCATGTCCACCGGCTGCAGGACCTGATGGGCTGTCAATTGCTCAGCTCTTCCAACAGCGGGATCATCCTCACCGAACGTGGCAGCGAACTTGCCAAAACCCTGCTTGAGCTCGATGATCGGCTCTTCAAACTCTCGCGCCAACTGCGCGCCGAAACCCGCGCCGCGGAGGGACTGGTTCATATCAGCTCAACCGAGGCGCTGGCCGG
>CBHTTW010000073.1:0-10091 GCA_966096025.1 uncultured Alphaproteobacteria bacterium
CGCGCTTTCGCGCGCGATATTGTTGCCGGTGGCGCCTTCCGGAAAGCCGCAGCCGATCATGACGTCTTCGATTTGCGCCGGATCAAGACCGGCGCGCGCGATCGCGTGCTTGATGGCATGGCCGGCCATCACCGCGCCATGGGTTTGGTTGAATCCGCCCCGCACCGATTTCGCCAGGGCGGTGCGGGCGGTCGAGACGATCACTGCCTGCTTCATGCGATAGCTCCCGGGACCGAAAAGACCCTAACCGTTCAACCGGTTGGCCGCCAGCGCCGGATACCGCAGGGTGAAGGTGATGGCGCAGGCCAGGGCGATGAGGCTGATTGCGACGCTGGCGTAAAGCGGCAATCCCGCATCGAAAGTCACTGCGCCATCGGCAACGGCCATGGCGGCGAAGGCCGCCGTCCATGCGCCCGAGACCAGATAATTGACGCGAAGGAACAATTCGGGCGGCCAGCCCGCCTCGCGCGGATCAAGCCGGGCATAGTCCACCGAGAAGGGGCGCTTGAGCGCCAAGGGCAGGCCGAGCATCAGGAACAGGGCCAAGGCCGCGATGAAACGCACGGCAGCCAGGGAAAGCCCGGGATCCAGGAAACCGCGGCCCAGGGCAAGCAGCGCAAACAGAAGCAGGCTGCCGACGTCGAGCAGGCGCAGGCTCGGGCTTTCGACGAAGTCGCGGATGGTGACGACGAAGGCGGTGGCGAACGCCATCCACAGCGCCAGGTCGACCGACAGGCGCGAGAGTATCGTGAACAGGATGAACGGCGCGAAGCCCGCGACCAAATTCATGCTGGCCCCAGCACATGAAAAAAGGGGCGCGGATTTTTCCGCGCCCCTTGGTTTGAGATGTCTTTACTGAGCGGCCGCCGTTGCCGGGCCCGCCTTGGCTTTGACGAAGTAGGTCCAGAGCCGCACCACCCGCGCCGCAGCCGGATTGGGCTGCTGAACGCCGGCAAAGGTCGCGGCGGCGGCGGCATACTGGCCGGAAGCAGCCTGCGCCTGGCCGATCACCATATCGGCTTCCGTGGGATCGGGATCGCCACCCTTGGATTTGCCGAGCTGGGCGGAGGCGATGGCTTCCGGATACATGCCGTAGCCATACAGGGCCTGGGCCAGCTTGACGTTGTAAAGGCCGTTCTGCTTGGGGCCGGCGGCAATCTGGGCCGGAATGGTCTTCTTGTCGGCGGCGACCTTGTCGCCGGCCGGGGTAAAGCCGGTGCCGCCGTGTTTTTCCGACTCCGCCACTTCGCCCAGGAAGCCCAGTTTGCTGGCGGTCGAGCCGATCAGCGAGGCATCCGAAGGGGTGATGGTGCCGCCCTGCAGGAACATCAGGCGGCCCATGTAAATATAGTCGATATCGCGCATGCCCTTGGTGGTGAGCGCCACGGCCATCAACTGGTTCCAGTCGCCCGGCTGACCGTGGTTGGCGACCAGGGCTTCAAGCGTCTTTTCGGCGCCCGGCTGGTCGTTCTGCTTGACCTGCGAATTCATCACGATCTGCAAGTCGCTCAGCGAGGCCTTCTGCCCGGCGGCGGTGGCGGCGTCGATATTCTTCTGCGCGATGGCGGTGGCGCCGGCAAAGTCGCCGCCTTGATAAAGCGCCGTGGTGATCAGAGACATGTCCGCGGCGGGCGGAGGCGGCGTGAGCGCCATATACAGCTTGGCGTATTTGACGGCCTTATCGAGGTGCTTGGCGTTCATCGCCAATTGCAGCGCCGGCTTGTAGACGGAGGCCTTGTCGGCATCCGGGATCTCAGCGGGATCAACATCGGCGGCGGCTTCGGCATCGACCGCTGCCGCGGCCATATCCTGCATGCCGACATGAATGCCCATGGCGAAGCGGTTGATCATCAGCGTGTCATAAGCGGTCGGCCCGGAAACCGCCTTGGCCTTGTCGATCGCCTTCAGCGCGGTGGGATAATCCTTGGCGGCAATCGCCTTCTGGACGTCGGTCAAAGCCACCGCAACCGAATGGGTGAGCTTGGGAGCCTTCGGTTGGGCATGGGCCGCGATCGCGCTGGCGCCGAGCATGAGGCTGACCGTGGCGGCAGCCATCAGAAATTTATTGGTCATCGAAACTCGTCCTTTTTCAAACCGGCCGGTCGCCGGCAAACAGCCCCTGTGGGTGTCCTATTGTGAGAATATTTGCAACTTTACTGTGGCCAAGGCCTGTTTCCAATAAGGCGATCTGCCTCGCCATTTGCTGCACCGCAGCAAGTTTTCCCCTGGTCGTAAACACTTGTTTACCCTGCGCTGGCAGCTTGTCCAGCTCAGGTTCCGAGCGATTTCGATGGCGCAGGATATTTTCCGTCTGGACGGCAAGACCGCCTTTGTTTCCGGCAGCCGTGGCCATCTGGGCGCGGCCATGACCCGGGCTTTGGCCGGGGCGGGGGCGCATGTCATCGTCAATGGGCGCGATGCGGCGGCGCTCGATCGCTTCGCGCAAGACCTGAAACGGGAAGGCCTGTCGGTCGAACCGGCTGCCTTCGACGCCCATGATGTCGCCAAAATCCATGGCTTTTTCGGCGGCCTGAAACGGCTGGATGTGCTGGTCAACAATATCGGCAAGATGGCCGCAAAGCCCTTTTCCGAGCTCGCACCTGCGGATTTTGCCGCCACTTATGCCGCCACCGTGACCAGCGCGTTCGAAACGGTGCGCGCCGCCTTGCCTGCTCTGAAGCAGGCGGTGTCGGCCGGCGGCGATGCCAGCGTGATCAACATCTCCTCCATCTATGGCCAGGTTGCGCCGGTCGCCGGGCTCTACGATGCGCCCGAGCAGCAGAGCCCGTTTCACTACGGCCCTGCCAAGGCCGGGCTGGAACAACTCACCCGCCATCTCGCCGCCGAGCTGGGCCGCGACAAGATTCGCGTCAATGCCCTGGTGCCGGGTCCCTTTCCCAAACCTGGGAAAATGCCCCCGGGCCTGGAACCCCGGCTGGCGGAGCGCACCATGCTGGGCCGCATCGGCGCGCCGGAGGAAATCGGGGGGCCGCTCTTGTTCCTGGCCGCACCGGCCTCGTCCTTTGTGACCGGCGCCTGTCTCAACATCGATGGCGGCTGGACCGCTTGGTGACCCCGGAAGGCTTGGGGTAAAGGAATCGCATGGCGTTCCTGTCCTCATTCCGCATCGGCCAGCAGACCGTCTATCCGGAATCGCTGTATGAGCGGCTGAAGAGTTTCGCGCTGCTGGAGAATGTCGGCGATTCCGCCCTGCGCAACCTTCTGGCGGAAGCCAATTGGTTCGCACTGCCGGGCGGCACCTTGCTGGAACGTGGCGGCGAGAACAACGCGGCGCTCTTCCTGGTGGTGACGGGCAGCCTGGGCGTTTTCGTCTCGGACGAGCAAGGCCAGCGCCGCCTGGTGGCGCATATTCCCGCCGGCGAGACCGTGGGCGAAATGTCCTTGATCGCCGGTTCCAGCAATCATTCGGCGCAGTTGGTGGCACTGCGCGATACCGAGCTGCTGCGGATCAGCCCGGACGGTTTTGAGTCGCTGATCGCCCGTCATCCCCGGGTGATGATGAATTTGATGCAGATGCTGGTGAAGCGGCTGAAGGATGCCAATCGCGGCCGCACGCCGAAATCGCAGCCCAAGACCTTCGCCATCGTGCCGCTGCAGGACGGCTTGTCGGAAGTGCCTATCGCCCAGCGCCTGACCATGGCCCTTGCGGGCATGGGGTGCCGCGCCGCGGTGCTGGACGCCGGCGCCGGCGACCAGACGGCGGAATGGTTCAACGGCTTTGAACAGGCCCATGACGTGGTGTTCTACCGCGGCGATGCGCCCGACAGTCCTTGGACGCAGCTGTGCCTGCGTCAGGCCGACCGCATCTTCCTGCTGGCGCGCGCCAATCAGCCTTTGCCGCTGGCGCCGCTCGATTTGCCGGCCTTCAAGGAGCGCGCCTCGGGACCGCCGGAATTGCTGCTCTTGCATCCCGACGGCGCCAGTGCGGTGCTGCCGGAGCATTTTTCGGTGCGCGGCGGCCTGTTCCGCGCCCATCATCATTTGCGCGCCGGCCATCAGGCCGATGTGGCGCGCGTGGCGCGCTTCATCGCCGGGCGCGCCGTAGGCCTGGTGCTGGCGGGCGGCGGGGCGCGCGGCTTTGCCCATATCGGCATCATCAAGGCGCTCAAGGAAGCGGGTGTGCCGTTCGATCAGCTGGGCGGCACATCGATGGGCGCCATCATTGCCGCCGGCCTGGCGCGGGAATGGAGCCTGGAGGAAATGCGCGAGCGCATGCGCGCGGTCTTTGTCGATGACAATCCGCTGTCCGATTTCACCTTGCCGCTGATCGCCATCGTGCGGGGCAAGAAGGTGAGCAAGAGGCTGCGCGAGCATTTCGACGAAGTCTGCATCGAGGAACTGCCGCTGCCTTTTTTCGCGGTGTCCTCCGATCTCACCACCGGGCGCATCCATATCCATCGCGACGGCAAGCTGTGGCGGGCGCTGCGCGCCAGCGTGGCGCTGCCGGGCATTCTGCCGCCCGTCACCCATCACGGCCATTTGCTGGTGGACGGCGGGGTGATGAACAACCTGCCGGTGGATGTGATGCGCGAACAGGCGCATGGCGCCGGCCCGATCATCGCCTGCGACATCACCGGCGAGGTCGATCTTCAGGCCCAGGACAGCCGTTATGGCGAGCGGCCCTGGTGGTGGCTGCTGGGCCAGAATATGCGCGGCAATCCCTCCATCATCTCGATCCTGATGCGCTCGGGCACGGTGGGATCGGAAGCCCAGCGCCGCATCGTGCGCGAGCAATGCGACTATCTGATCGAACCGCCGATGCCCGATATCCAGTTGCGCGATTGGAAAAAATTCGACCAGGCGATCCAGGAAGGTTACGACACCGCGCGCGCCTGTATCGAAAAGAACGGCATACCGCAGGTTCACGGCCAAGGGACGCCAATAATAGTTGCGACCTAGATGGACGTGTCGGGGCGGACGAACCTGTTGTCCGGCAATTGTCGGTGCTTCAGCAGATCATAACGGCGTCCATCCGGGCCGGTGAGAATGGCGCTGTCCAGAACCGGTGGGCCAAAAGCGGCATGATGGGAGTGCACCGAAAGATGGCCTTCACCCTTGGGGCCTTCCAGCAGCACATCGAAATCATTGCCAAGCCGGCCCGGCATCCAGGAAAAGTAATTGCCTTGCACCGCCGTCACTTCGGCGCCGCGCCCCAAGACCTGTTGCGCCATGCCGTCCTCGCGCACAAGCTCGCCCACCACTCTGAGCACGGGATTGCGCTTATAGCCGTCATAAAGGAACCAGGCGCCGTAGCCGCCCAGCAAGACCGGCGGCAGGCACAGGATCAAAAGCAGGATCAGGCAGCCCCAGAGGCAGCCATTGTTGCGCGGGGGATAAGGCTGCGGTGCCGGTTGGGTCATGGCGTCATCTGATCACAGCGGTTAGATTGGCGCAAAGCCCCCACGGTGAACCATGGCCATTGATTACGACGACATGATGCAATCCGGCGCCACCGGCCTTGCCTCGCGCTATGACGAGAAAGACGTGATGCTCTACGCCCTGGGCGTGGGCATGGGGCGCGATCCGCTGGACGAAAAGCAATTGCCTTTCGTCTATGAGAATAACGGTCTCAAGGTCGTTCCCACTTTCGCCACCGTGATCAACCGCGGCGAGGCGCCGCCCGAGCGCCAGCGCATGCCGCAAAAATCCCAGATCAATTTCGCCCTGGTGGTCGACGGCGAGCGGCGCATCACCTTTCACAAGCCCTTGCCGCCCAAATGCGAAGTGGTGACGGACGAGCGCATGCTGGCGATCCTGGACAAGGGCGAGGGCAAGGGCGCCGTGCTGGTGCAGGAGCGGGCGACCCGGGACGCCAAAAGCGGCGACAAGCTTTTCACCATCGTCACCTCCATCTTCGCGCGCGGCGATGGCGGTTTTGGCGGCTCGCCGGACGGCGGGCCCGCCTTGCATATCTTGCCGGAACGCGCCCCCGATCTGGTGAAGGAATGCGACACGCGCGCCGATCAGGCGCTGCTCTATGCCCTGTCGGGCGACCGCAATCCGCTGCACCGCGATCCGGCTTTCGCCAAGATGGTGGGCTTTCCCCGCCCCATCCTGCATGGCCTGTGTTCCTATGGCACCGCCTGCCGCGCGGTGCTTTCCACCGTGGCGGACTATCAGCCCGAACGCATCAAGCAGTTCGATGTGCGGTTCTCCAAGCCGGTTTTTCCCGGCGAGACGTTGGTGGTGGAGATGTGGAAGGACGGCGGCACGATTTCCTTTTCCGCCTCGGTCAAGGAACGTCCCGGAACCGTGGTTTTGAACAACGGTCTTTGTTTGCTTGATTAGAGATGGGCTTGCTTGACTGACGAAGATCCCATCGAAAGCGCCGAAGCGTTGATCGCGGCCGGAAGGGCGGGGGACGCCGCGCGCGCCCTTCAGGCACGCTTGGCCGCCGGGCGCGGCGGCTTGCTGGCGCGGCTGACCTTGATCAAGGCGTTGCTGGCGAGCGGCGACAACACTTCCGCTCTCAATGAGGCGCGCGAGGCGGTGTCGCTCAATCCCGGAGTTGCCTTGGCGGTGTTGGCCTTGGGCGAGACGCTATTGGCTGCGGATGCCTTGCCCACCGCTATCGCGGAATTGCAGCGGGCGCTGCGCCTGGACCCAGGCCTGGCGCGGGCGCGCGAGCTGATCGCGACCGCCTGGCTCAAGGCGGGAGAGGCGGACAAGGCGCTGGAAAATCTGCGCGAGCTGGATGATCCGCCACCCGAAATGATCGCGGCCTGCGAGGCGATCAAAACCGCATCGCGCTCCGATGCCGGTTATGTGCGTCACCTATTCGATCAATTCAGCACCGACTATGACGAACGCATGATCGGGCAGCTGGCCTACGCCGCGCCTCAGATCTTGTTCGATCTGGCCGCAATGGTGATGCCCGGCCGCATCGGAGCGTCGGCGAGAGCCGGAGCGACCATAAAAAAAGGGCTCGCGATGTTGGATCTGGGTTGCGGCACCGGACTGGCGGGCGCCGTGTTCAAACCGCTGGCGGCGCGGCTGGACGGTGTCGATCTGTCCCCCGCCATGATCGAGAAGGCGCGGGCGCGCGGTATTTATGATGACTTGCTGGTCGCCGATTTGGAAACGGCGCTGGCGGCTGGGGAACAACAGTACGACCTGATCCTGGCCGCCGATACGCTGGTTTATCTCGGCGATCTGGAGAAAGTATTTGAAGGGGCAGAGAAGCGTCTTTCGCCCGGCGGCTATTTCCTGTTCACCGTAGAGATGAACGAAGGGTACGGTTTCGAACTGGGCCCTAAGCGGCGCTGGCGGCACAGCGAAAGCTATTTGCGGGAACTTGCCGCGCGCACCGGCTTTGAGTTGGCCGGGCTTGTGGCGGCGGCGCCACGACGTGAAGCGGGCCAGCCGGTTGAAGGCTTTGCCGTGGCTTTGACGCGGTAAATAACGGCACTTTTTGGCTGTTCCGCGCGTTCCATTCCGCAACAGTTGTGGAACTTCGCAGCCATGGTCGCCCTGGATAATACGGCTCTGACAGGCCGGGCCTTTATCGGCCGCTTTAGAGTTCCGCGCCTCAAGCTGACCCTGGGACCGCTGGTGGGCGGCATCGCTTTTGTGGCGATGGCGCTTGTCATCGGCGCCATTCTTTTTCGCGGCTTTGCCGAAAACGGCTTTCGATTGGGCAGTCAACTGGCCTGGCGTTTTGCCTCGCTGGTTTTCGTTGCGGCGCTGGTCGCGGGCCCGCTCTGCCGCCTGGCGGCGCGCATTTTCCCCACCTTCACTTCTCCCGAAAGCCTGGGCCGCAAACTGCTCTGGGGTTTCTGCGCCAGCTATGGCGTCTATCTGCTTTCGGTTTTTCTGCCCAATGTCATCCGCCTGTCACCGGGCGCCACTTTGATGGTGCTGTTCGGCGGCAGCGTGGTGCTGGTGATGGCGCTGACCGCCGCGCCGATCAAGCGGCTGGGCGGCAAGCCGCTCATTCCCGCCAAGATCCGCCGCGTGCTGCTGGGCACCGCCGCCGGCTATTTCTGGCTGTGCTATGCCCTGATGGGTTTGGCGCGAATCTATGGCCCCAACCAGCCGGACGCTTTTTACGGCATCAGCCTCTGCCTGATGCTGGCCGGTCTGCTTGTCCGTTTCGCCGACCGCTGGTTCTCCCCGGACCGTTGATCCGTCGGTGGTGATTCCTTTTGCCGCGTTTTCCATGGCGGGGCGGGGCCAAGAATCACATATCATCCCGCCATGGCTGAGGCGGCGGTTCGAATTCCCAAGGAGCGGCGGCAGCGTGACGTGTCCCGGGCGGCATCCCGGACCGCGATCCTGGATGCGGCCCGCCGGGTGGCGGCCCGTGACGGCGCCCGCGATCTCAGTTTGCGCGGTGTCGCGGCGGAAGCCGGTTTCGCCCCGGCTGCGCTGTACGGTTATTTCCGCAACAAGGACGAATTGCTGCTGGCTCTGGCCACGGACGATCTCACCGCTTTGGCGCGCGCCATGCGTGGCGCGGGGAGCGGTTTGGCAAGCGCGGGCGCGGCGGCGCTGGATTTGTTGCGCGGCGCCGAAACCATGGCGGCGGCTTCCGCCGCGCTGTCCGGTTCGCCCAATGAAAGTATCAAGCTCGGCGATGCCGAGCGGCTGTTCAACGGCCGCCTGATCGCGGCGCTCAAGGCTTTGTCGGATGCCAGCGGTTTGCCGTCCAACAGCCGGGAAAGCCAGCGCGACGTGGTGCTGGTGGCGGCGGCGCTGACCGGTTTGGCGCTGCTGGCGCGTTCCGGGCGCCTGGATGCGCTGGGCTTTACGCCCGCCGAATTGATCGCCCGGCTGGACGGACGGTTTCGCGCCTAGGAGCGACCGGCAACCCGGAGCGATGGCGAAGCCATCGCGAAGGGCCTGCCGGCGCGACCAAAAATCAAGCGCCCCGATAGTATTGCGTCACCGTCCAGACACCGATCAGGATGAAGCCGATTCCCGCAATCAATTTGAACGGCACACCCGCCAGATAGCGGCTGGCGACGGTGCCGAAGAAGGTGGCGATGGCGGCGCTGAGCAACAGCGCCCCGCCGCAGGCCAGGAACACCATCAGCGGCGGCATTTTGCGTTCGGAAGCGAACAGTACGGTGGCGAGCTGAGTCTTGTCGCCGAACTCGGCCAGGAACACCGTCACGAACATCGCCAGCAGATCGCTCATGAGACTTTCGCCTATTGCTGATAATGGACCGACATCACAAAGGTCCGGTGCGGAAAGGGATGGAACAGGAAGTACTTGTCGTTGTTGAGATTGTCGATACCTGCGGAAATGTTCCAGTTTTCGTCCAGCCTGTAGCGGGCGCGGACATCGGCCACCAGGTAACCGGCGAAGCCCTGATAAGTCTGGGAAATCGGATCGCTATTGTCGAGGGTGCCGAAACTGCGGTCGGCATAACGCGCCCCCAGGGTGAAGGAGAGTTGATCATTGGGACGATAGGTCGCGACCGCATTGGCCTTGAGCTTGGGCACGCCGGGAAGGAATTTTCCCACCGCCGCGGCGAAGGCATTGTCCTGGCGGATACGGGCGTCGGCGGCGGTGAAGCCGGCCATCAATTCCAGGCCGGGGATGAGCACATCATACTGATCGACGACGAATTCGACACCGCGCACCTGGGTGCGGTCCACATTCTGCACAAAGCTGAACAGGGTGTTGGAGCCCGGCACCAAGGGCGCCGATTGCGATAGCAGGGCGCTGGTGATGTCTTCCTCGAAAACCGACAGTCGGACAAAACCGCTATCGGTTCTGCGTTCCGCCGCCAGTTCGTAGGAACTGACGCGCTCGGGCTTCAGGTTGGGATTGGGCACCGTCAAAGTCGTGCCGGTGGTGATCGCCTGATAAAGTTCGGTCACCGTGGGCATGCGGAAAGCAACGCCCCAGGAACCCGTCATGGTCCAAGTGTCCGACAGCTGCCAGGCCAGCGACGCCTTGGGCGACAGGGTGCTGGCGGAAATGCGCGGCTGGCTGACATTCAGCGCCGGCGAAGTGGAAAAATTCGACCCGCCATAGGCGCGCCAATCCTCATAGCGCAGGCCGAGCGCCGCTTTCAGCTGCGGCAGCAGCGACCAGATATCCTGCAGCCACACCGCATTGG
>CBHTTW010000074.1:0-10051 GCA_966096025.1 uncultured Alphaproteobacteria bacterium
AATCGTCGATGGCGTGCAGGATATGCTTGCGCGACAGCCCGCCATGGCGGCCATCAACGGGAAAGAACACCTTGGTCGCCAACACATAGGATTCGCGCTTATCCGCGAAATCCTTGAGCGCCCGGCCCACCACCTCTTCCGACGCGCCGTTGGAATAAATGTCGGCGGTGTCGAAGAAATTGATCCCCGCTTCCAGGGCGCGCTTGATGAAGGGGCGCGAGGCTTCCTCGGTCAACACCCAGTCGCGCCATTTGGGCGAGCCATAGGTCATGGTACCCAGACAGATGCGCGAGACTTTCAGGCCGGTCTGGCCCAGACGGACTTGTTCCATGACAACCTTCTCATGCGGTCGGAGAAGGCTGTTTTAGTGACCGGCGGCCTAAAAGCCAAACAGTGGGGCGACGATCCGCTGCAGCAGGCTCTCAAATTTGAGAGGACCGGTAGTGACAGCCAGATTGATGCAGTCCTCGCCCGGATCGGCCACCGGACTGTGGCGCATATCGCCTTCCATCACCTGCAGATCGCCCGGCGCATAGCTGCCGGTTTCGTCGCTGAAGCCGCCCTTGAGCACCAGCGTATATTCCAGGCCGCCATGGCGGTGGGCCCCCGTTTGCGCCCCCGGCACCCCGCGCAGCAACCGCGCCGCGACGCGGCCGCGGCGGAACAAGGGAACATAGGACAGGTGCGGCCCCACCTGCCGCCAGCGCACATCGCGCAAATCGCCGCCGATATAGGGCCGCAGCACGGACGGCGTGCCGTCTTTGGAGAGCGGGCGCGCAGGGCGCTCGAACGGCGCAATGCCGTCCAGCTTCAGCAAAGCCGCATCCAGCGCGCCCTTCGCCATCGGCACCGGCGCCAGCTCCTGCAACAACGAACCGCCCAGCGCCTCCATCTCACGGCTCTGCCTTCGGCACGCCGCGCAATAGACCAGATGCACGGCAACGATCAGGCTGGCGGCCTCGTCGCCGCCGCCACCGGCATAGGCCAGCAACAATTCCTCGCTGGGATGATGAGAGACGGATGGGGGATGATGCAGGATCATGATGCATCTCCCTCCGATGAATTTTTGAGGGCGCGCTTGAGCCGCGCCATGGCCAGCCGCAGGCGCGACTTCACCGTGCCCAAGGGAATATCGAGCTGGACGGCGATCTCGCTGTGCGGCTTGTCGGCAAAGAAGGAAAGTTCGATCACTTGAATCTGATCGGGCGGCAGCCCCTTCAAGGCCGCGCGCAGCCTGGCCTCGTCATCGGCCAGCGCCAAACTGTCATCGGCCGCCGGCTCCGCTTCCGGCGCAAAGTCGTCGGGATCAAGCTCCGGGCGGCGCTCGCGCCTTATCGCGTCGATGCGCAGATTGCGGGCAATGGTGAAGAGCCAGGTCGCCGCCGAAGCCTTGGCCGGATCGAAAAGATGGGCCTTGCGCCACAGGCTGAGCAGAGCCTCTTGCGCCAGGTCCTCGGCCAGCGCGGGCGGCGCGCCCAGGCGCAGCAAATAGGCCTTCACCCGGGGCGCGAAATGGGCAAACAGGGCCGCGAAAGCCTCCCGGTCGCGCATCGCGGCGACCCGGCCCAGCAAGGCGTTCAGTTCCTGGGCCTGGGGCATCATGGGCAAATTCAGGCGGAAGGCCGGTTTGCGGCGCGGATAGGAGCGGATTCGGGCATAGGCCAGCATAGCGGATTTACGCAAGGCCAGGCGAGTTGGATCAACGGCTTGATCCGATGGTCCCTCCAGGGCGTAGATAGGCCATGGCCCCAAGTCAGCCGTCCGCGCATGCGTCTGCCCTTTATGAAGGCTGGGTGATGCATCGCCGGCTGAGCCCCAGGCATCACCGCTTCAAATATCGCGTCTTTGCCATGCTGCTGGAGTTGGATGAACTCAAGCTCCTGGACGGAAAGCTGGCCCTGTTCAAATACAATCGCTGGGGCCTGTTCAGCTTTCAGGATCGCGATCATGGCGATGGCCGCCCGTTGCAGGCCTGGTTGGACGATATCTTGGCGCAACACGGCATCGAAGCCGGCGGGGCGCGGCGGGTGCTTTGCTATCCGCGCATTCTGGGCTTTGTCTTCAATCCCATCAGCGTATGGTTTTGCGACGGTGAAGACGGAAGCCTGAAAGCCATCGTGTATGAAGTTCACAATACCTATGAAGAACGGCATGCCTATGTTTTGCCGGTGGGCGAGGAAACAGGATTGGTGAGGCATGGCTGCGCCAAGAATTTCTATGTTTCGCCCTTCCTGTCACGCGACTGCCGCTACGATTTCCGCATCCGGCCCCCGGGCGATGACGTCGCCATCGTGATCCAGGAGGAAGAAGCCGGCGCCCCGATCCTCAATGCCAGTTTTTCGGGCGCCCGGCGCGCCTTGAGCGATGGCATGCTGGCCAGGATGCTGCTGCGCTATCCGCTGATGACCTTGAAAGTGGTGGTGGCCATCCATTTCGAAGCGGTACGGCTGATGCTCAAGGGCATTCGCCGCCACCCGCACGCGCCAAAAGCCGTCTATTCACCGGCGGAGTAGGCCTTTTCGGACCCTTCGCGGCCCTGGAACTCATGGAACTTTCCTGCTTTCTGCGGCATTGTAACCGGTGAAAGACGCCCGGTTCTGCGGGCGCGGGACTATGTTTTCGGATGACCTCGGTAGAGAGCGCTTCGGCTGGACCGGATGCCTGGTTCGAGCTGACCCGGGACGGCCGCACCTTTGCCGCCGGCGGCGCCTGGACCATTGCCGAAAGCGCCCGGCTGGACCGGGAATTGAACGCGATCGATCTCGCCGCCAAT
Organism: uncultured Alphaproteobacteria bacterium; assembly: GCA_966096025.1. GTDB lineage: Bacteria > Pseudomonadota > Alphaproteobacteria > Micropepsales > Micropepsaceae > Rhizomicrobium. The sequence goes on from CBHTTW010000074.1 coordinate 2,774, forward strand.
GGCGATATCGTGATCGACGCCAGCAAGATTTCCCGCCTGGACAGTGCCGGGGCGTGGCTGCTGCTGCGCACCCGGCGCGCCCTGGAAGCCAAGGGCGCCAGGATCTCGAATTTCCAGCTGCCGGACATGTACCGGCCATTGCTCGACAGCCTGGACCGCCCGCGCAAGAGCGAGCCCCACAAATCGCGCATTCCGACGGGCTTTCGCGGCCGGCTCTACAAGATCGGCCGCGCCACGGTTCTGGCCTATACCCAGACGGTCGAGATGCTGGCCTATCTGGGACGCGTCACGGTGGAGACCGGCGAGGCGATTGTCCGGCCCCGAGGCAATCTGCGTGTCGCCGCCTTGTTCCACCAAATCGAGGAAACCGGGATCAACGCCCTTCCCATCGTGGGCTTGCTCGCTTTCCTGATCGGCATTGTGCTGGCCTATCAGGGCGCCGACCAGTTGAAGCGCTTCAGTTCCGAGATCCTGACCATCAATCTCTTGGGCGTGGGCGTGCTGCGCGAGCTGGGCGGCCTGATCACCGCCATCATCGTCGCCGGGCGCAGCGGTTCGGCTTTCACCGCCCATATCGGCACCATGCGCGTCAATGAAGAGATCGACGCCATGCAGACCATGGGTCTCAACACCGTGGACAATCTGGTCCTGCCGCGCATTCTGGGGCTGGTGATCGTGCTGCCGCTGCTGACTTTCTATGCCGACATCATGGCCATGATCGGCGGCGCCGTCATGTGCTACTTCCAGCTCGGCATCACCATCCCGGTCTTCCTGCGCCAGCTGCATGAGGCGGTGACGGTCAACACCATGATGGTGGGCCTGATCAAGGCGCCGGTCTTTGCCTTCGTGATCGCCCTGGTCGGTTGCTATGAGGGCTTCCAAGTGGAACGCAATGCCGCCAGCGTCGGCCTGCTCACCACCCGATCGGTGGTGGAGGCGATCTTCCTGGTGATCGTGATAGACGCCGCCTTTTCGGTGATGTTCTCGGTGCTGGGGATCTGATGACGGGCGAAGGCAAAAACACCAGCCTGCTCCGCCAAGTCCGCCGGCATGCGGCCGCGGCGCAGGACAACATCATCCAGATACGCGGGCTGGTGAACGGCTTCGGCAGCAAGGTGATTCACGACCATATCGATCTCGATGTCCGGCGCGGCGAGGTGTTGGGCGTGGTGGGCGGCTCCGGCTCGGGCAAGTCGGTCCTGATGCGCTCGATCATCGGGCTGATCCGCCCCAAGGAAGGCGATATCACCGTGTTCGGCAAGCCCACTTGCGGCGATATCGAAGGCAGCGCCATGCGGCAGCTGGAAATGCGCTGGGGCGTGCTGTTCCAGGAAGGGGCATTGTTTTCTTCCCGCACCGTAACCGAGAATATCCAGGTGCCGCTGCGCGAATACACCCAGATGAGCCAGGGCCTGATGGACGAAATCGCCGAGATGAAACTCGCCATGGTCGGCCTGCCCCCCGATGCCGGCGACAAATATCCCAGCGAATTGTCGGGCGGCATGAAAAAACGCGCCGGGCTGGCGCGGGCGCTGGCGCTGGACCCCGAGCTGCTGTTCCTGGATGAGCCCACCGCCGGCCTGGACCCTATTTCCGCCAACCAGTTCGACGAATTGATCAACCAGTTGCAGGAAAGCCTTGGCCTTACCGTGATGATGGTGACCCACGACATCGACACTTTGCGCGCGGTGACCGACCGGATCGCGGTGTTGGTCAACAAGAAATTGGTGATCGGCACCATCGACGAACTTCGCAAGAACCAGGATCCCTGGATCAAGGACTATTTCTCGGGCGTGCGTGGCCGCGCCGCCCTTTCATCCCTGGAATCGGCGTCACAGGAGGCGCACTGATGGAAACCAAAGCCAATTATGTCGCAGTGGGGGCCTTTGTGCTGGCCTGCGTCATCGGACTGGTGGTGACGATCCTGTGGCTGGCCGGTGTCCAGTACAGCCAGGAATATGCCTATTACCAGGCCTATTTCCGGGGCTCGGTCACCGGCCTGGGTAAGGGCACCGTCACCCGTTACAACGGCATCGAAGTGGGACGCATCACCAATCTGGAATTCGATCCCGCCGACCCGCGGCGCGTTATCGTCACCATGCAGGTGCAGCCCAACCTCAATATCCGCGAGGACAGCGTCGCCTCGATCGAAAGCCTGGGCTTCACGGGCGGGGCTTTTGTCGAGATCACCGGCGGCACCGCCCAATCGCCGCTGCTGGTCACGCATGGCGAACAGCGCTATCCGGTGATCCGCACCAAACCATCGACTTTCGCCGAATTGCAGCAATCGGCGCCGGAAGTCGTGGCCAAGCTCAATGTCGCGGTTTCGCGCCTCAATGATCTGCTGGACGATGACAACCGGCGCTCAATTTCCCACATTTTGGCGAATCTGGACGAGACCACGCAGATGATCGCGCGGCGCAGCGCCGATATCGATGCCACCATTGCCAATGCCAACAAGGCGATGGTCAATCTCAGCGACGCCTCGAACTCGCTGCGCCCCACCTTGCAGCAGGTTGACCTGACCGTCCGCAAATACGGCAAGGTGGCCGACAGTGCCGACGCCTTCATCACCGGCGAAGGCCTGGCGCAGTTTTCCGACCTGGTGGGCGAGATGCGGCGGCTGGTGTCCAACCTCACCCAGCTTTCCGATCAGATCAACCGCACGCCGACCAAGCTGTTGTTCGGCGACCGCCGCAAGGGATACGAACCCAAATGAGAAACTCCATGATCCCCCGCAGATTGTTCCTGATCGGCGCGTCCTCGCTGCTTTTGCCGGCCTGCGGCAGTGACCTGCTGGGCCCGCCCGAAGCCGGCGCCATCTATCCGGTCAATCCCACCTTCCCCGCCGCAAGCGGCGCGAAAGTCGGCTGGGCGCTGTCGATCGCGCGCCCGGAAGTGGCGGGCGGCCTGGACAATGACCGCATCGCTCTGCATCAACCCGGCGGCATTCTGGATTTTTACGCCAAGGCCACCTACCCCGCGCCGCTGCCTGCCCTGATCCAGCAGGCTTTGCTGGACGGGTTCGAGGCATCGGGCCGCATCGATGCGGTGGCGCCGGAGCACGCCACCCAGCATGCCGACTACAGTCTTCTCACCGATGTGAAGGATTTTTCCGCCCATTACAGCCAGCAGGACGGCATTCCCAATATCACCGTCAGCATCACCGCCAAGCTGAGCGCCGCGCGCGGACGTGCGATCGTTTCCAGCCTGCCGGTCACCAAGACCGGCAGCGTACCGGTCAACAGCGCGGGCGCCGTGGTTCAGGCCTTGCAGCAGGCCTTGGGCGCGGCGGTAACCGACATTGTCACTTGGGCGCTGGCCGCGCCGATGCCGAAGACACCGGCGGCCGCGACGGACCTCACGCCGCTGGATTCCGCCCAGCAGTTGCTGCGCGATTCCAACCGGGGCTTGGGAAGGTAGTTTCCGTTCTGCCGCAAAAAAATCCATGGAACTTTGCGTTCCGACGGGTGTTCCCTTCCGCGTAAGCTTTAGGGAGTGCCCGATGCTAAGATGGGCCGTGATATTTCTGGTCATTGGTTTGATTGCGGGCTTGCTGGGTTTTACCGGCATCGCCGGAACCTCGGTCGCCATCGCCAAGACCCTGTTCGTGATCTTCCTGGTCGTCTTCCTGGTCTTCCTGATCGCAGGCCTAACCGTGGCAAGACGGGTCGGATAGCGCAAGACGGCGCGCCTTTGCCAAATCGCGATCACAATTTCTTGAAGGCGCGCGCAAGCGCGCGCCAGGGCGTGATATCCCAATGATTGGCGGCCAGCGGTGACGGCGAAGGCAAAATAAAGACCCGCGTATCGCCCAGCCGTTCCGCTTGTTCTCCCGCCACGGCTTTTGCGCCCATCACCTTGCGCCCGCCATTGAGGCTGGAGAAGGCCAGGATTTGCGGCTTGGCTTTGAGGATACGCGACTTCAGCGCCGCCACGGCTTCGGGGCCCAGTGCGTGTTTGGGCAATTGATGGTCCATGCCGTAAACATGCTTGGCGATATCGGTGAGCCCGATCCCCAGCTGCCAGAGTTTTTCATAGTCCTGCGGCGCGAAAAGATGCGGCGTCAGGCCGACCTGGTGCAAGGTGGCCCAAAACTTGTTCTGGCCGTGCGCATAGTAAGCCCGCAGCAGCGCCGATCGACGTCCCGCCGCGGTGCCGCAGAACACCAGCTTCAATCCCGGCCTGAGCCGGTCCGGCAAGATATGCTTGTTGATCATCAATGGGCGCGAATGAATTCCAGCATATCCTGCCGCAAATTCGTCATGCCGCGAAAGCCGGGGACCAGCGAAAGAATGATCCCGACATGGCCAGTGCCGGGATAGCGCACCTCCTGCACCGGGCTTGAACAGGCGCGCAGTTTGGCCGCCATGCTTGCCGTATTGCGCGGATAGACGGTTGTGTCGCTCTCACCCGTGGCCAGCAGCATGGGCGGACGTACCCCGTTCACATGATTGACGGGCATGGAATCCAAATTGTTGCGGCCGTGAAACATGTCGACATATTCGGGCTCCTGCATCGGCAGGAAGTCATAGGGCCCGGCGATGCCGATCACGCCCCGCATCCAGTCCAGCCTGCCGCCCTGAGCTTCGATGAATTTCGGCTCCGCTCCCAGCATCACCGCATTGTACGCACCCGCAGAATGGCCGCTGATAAAAATGCGGTTGGGGTCGCCGGAATATTCCCCTGCATGGGCATGCAGCCAAGCCAGCGCGCGCGCCGCATCTTCGACAAAAGCGGGATATTTCACCGCCGGATAGAGCCGGTAATCCGCCACCACCGTCACAATTCCGGCGCTGGCAAAGGCTTGACCGAAAGCAAGATAGTCCGTCCGGTTTCCCGTCTGCCACGAGCCCCCATAGAAGAACAGCAAGACGGGCGCCGACGCCTTCAATCCTCGCGGAACATAGATGTCCAACCGCTGGCGCGGATCGGTGCCGAAAGCCAGGTTGCGGTGCACCGCATAACCCGAGCGGGGGACCAGCAGATTGACGGCGCTAAAAGGCGAGCAGCGCGGGAGCAGCGCAGCCAAGCCCGCCGCAATCAGGGCCTTGATTTTGGTCATGCTTTCCAGGGACATGAGAGACCCTCTGCTACGCCGCAATGCCCTGTTTGGTTCACCTTTTGACAAGACAGGAATGCCGGGCCTGTGCCATCGTGCGGTCAAAAGAACCCGGGGAGGACCATCTACCATGACCGTCACACGCCGTTTTTTCCTGCAATCATCCGCCGCGCTGGCGGGCACGGCCGCGCTGTCGGGCACCGCCCAGGCTGCCGCTCTGCCCTTCCGCTATGCCTATAGCGCGACGTCCTGGGACACCAATGTCGAGGAAGCCATCCGGGTTGGTTCGCGGCTGGGCTTCCCGGGCATCGAGCCTTTCCGCAACAACGTCATCAATTTTCTCGACAAGCCATTGGTGCTGAAGAAATTCATGGACGATCACAACATCCAGATGGCGACCTGCTCCAATGGCGGCGGCGGCAACTTCTCCAGCAATTTCTACGATCCCGCCAAGATCGACAAATCGGTCAACGACCATATCGCCTTCGCCCGCAATTTCATCCAGCCCTTCGGCTATTGCAAACACTTCAAGATGAATATGGGGCCGCGCCCGCCGGGTTATGACACCAATGACGAGCAGATCAAGCGCTGCGCCGCCGCAATGAACCGCATCGGCAAGGAAACCATCAAGATGGGGCTCAAGCTGGCGCCGCATCCGCATGTCAATTCGCTGGTGCAGACCCAGCACGAGGTAGACCTGCTGATGAAGGAAACCGATCCGAACTATGTCTGGATGTGCGCCGACCTTTCGCATCTGGTGCTGGGCGGCTTGGTGCCGATGGAAGTCCTTACCACCTATTGGCCCCGCATTGTCGCGATCCATTACAAGGGCGCGCCCACGAATTTGAAAGGCAACCGCAAGGTGGCGGTGCCGCGCACCGGCGAAGATGCCGGCGGCCATGGCTGGTTCCGCAGCATGAGCGGCGCGGATTCCGGCGGCGTGGATTTCCCCGCCATCCAGAAATACCTGATCCAGAAGAACTATCAGGGCTGGGCGACCCTGGACTATGACGCGTCCATGATTCCCAAGGGCAGCACCATGGAAGCGCTGCTCACGGATGAGAAAAAATATCTCATCAATGTGCTGAAGGCCGATCCCAAGGCGGACTTCCGCTCCTGACCGGCATGCGTGTCTTTGGATGCTTTGTGCTGCTGCTGCTGGCGGGTTCGCCGGCGGCGGCAGCCGGCCTCACCATTCTTTCACCGGCATCTTCCGCTCCCGGCGCCTCGCAGGTCGCCGCCCAATTCACCGCCAAGACAGGTGTCGCGGTCACGGTCGGCGGCGGCGGGCGCGAGAAGATTTTCGCCATCCTGAAAGACGGCGGCGCGGCGGATGTGGTGCTGCTGCCCAGCAGCGATTTCGCCAATCTGCCTCAAGTCACCGGCGTGACCCCGCTGGGCCGCATTGTGGTGGGGGTTGCGGTCAAGGCGGGAAGCCAAGCCCCCGATATTTCCACGCCGGAGAAATTCCGCGCCGCCTTGCTGGCGGCCAAGGGCGTGGCCTATGCCGATCCGGCGGCGGGCACCTCCGCCGGCAAGGTGATCGACCGCATGCTGTCGGCGCCGGAATTTGCCGGGGTGAAACGCGTTCCGATACAGGGTCTGGCGGTGGGCGGGCTCACCAGCGGCAAGGCTGATATCGCTTTGCAGATGCTGCCGGAGTTGGCGGCCAACAAGGACGTGACCTTGGCGGGTCCGGTACCAGCGGCTTTTGGCGCGGGTGTCGATTTTTCGGCCGGAATCGCCGCGCAATCGGATCAAGCCAAGTCTCTGATCGGGTTCCTTACCGGCCCCGAAGCAGCCGCCCTATGGCGTGCGAATGGTTTGGAGAAAACTGCCCGCTGAATTGCTGCGTTGCATATTTTTTCAGCAATCTTCTCCGAAATTTTCATTTGAAGTCTATTTTACAAGGCCCTTTTCAATCTCCGGAATCGGTGCCTTAATGGTGCGTCGCAACAATCGGAGTCCAGCATGGGCCAGGAACCGGCGAGCACCTTCTTCAGCCATATCAAACCCGGCGACACGCAATACAAAGCGGACGGCCTGCGCGACTTCTTCCTCTATCGCGACCTGGGCATCGCGGGCGCCACCAACGGCAAGGTGATCGCCCATCTGGTGAAGGCCAATATGCCGCCGACCGACGGCACCGGCTGGCATTATCACGTCTGCGATTTCCAGATCGTGATCATGATGAAGGGCTGGGCCAAGTTCATGTA
>CBHTTW010000075.1:0-10010 GCA_966096025.1 uncultured Alphaproteobacteria bacterium
CGCCAGCACGCAACGCGGGTTTGCATAGGCGGCGACTGAACCTCCCCCGGCACGCGCGAAGCGCGTTTGCGTAGGGGGGCGAAGCGGCGCAGCGCGGCGCGCGACAGCGCAGTGAGCCGCGCGAGCCAGGGTGGCCGAGACGGGCGCAGCCGCGAAGCGGCTGCGTGATAGTCGAGGGTGAGGTTGGCGGCCAAGCCAACCGAACGCCAAGCGCCGAAGGCGCGCAGGCCGGAACGGAGGGGGATCAAAAAATAAACTGCACCACAAAGAAAAAAGGGCGCTCCGTTGGGAGCGCCCTTTGATCGATAAAACTTCGCTTAGAAATTTCCCCGAACACCGATCAGGAAATAACGGCCCATCAGGTCTTCGCCGATCGGGGTGTTGATACCGCCGGGGTTGCCGCTCGATCCGATGACATCCGGGGGAATGGCATTGAAGGCATTCTGCACATTGAGATAGGCGGACATCACCGTGCCGTTGTCGAAGGTCATCCGCTTGGAGAGGGTGAAATCCATGGTGCTGAAGCTGCCGACACGGTCCTGGGCATAGAAAGTCTGACCGGGCCCGAAAACGCCGTTCTTGTTCAACCCGCTATACCAGTGCCAGCCGGCGTCCACACTCCAGTTGCCGAGGGTGTAATCGGCGAAGATCGTGGCATGGCCCTTCTGGCTGGGGGTTGTGCCGCCGACACCGAATCCGTGCTGGATCGGAGCGCCCGGGAAGGTCGCGGAGTTGAGCACCGGCGCCACATTCAGCAAGCCGCGCAGATTGACGATGCCCGGCAGGCTGTCGTCGATATCGGCCATGCTGAAATTATAATCGACCTCGTAGTCCATGCCTTCGGTCGACGCAAACGCGACATTGAGTTTCTGGCTCAAGAGCAAGGTGGGATAGTTGGCCGGTGTTGTGTTGGTATAGGGGAACGGCCGCACATACAGGGCGCAGAGCGGCGACGATCCGCCGGATGCGATACAGAGATTTGCGATCGCCAGATTGGCGCCGCTGAGGGTGCCGATCGCATTCTTGACCTTGATGTTATAGTAGTCCACCGACATGGTCAGGCCGGGAATGAAGCTCGGCGTCAGCACCACGCCTCCCGTATAGGTGCGCGATGTTTCCGGCACCAGGCTGGGGTTGCCCTGGCTGATGGTTTGGATGCCGCCCGGATTGAAGTTGGTCAGGGGATCCAGGAAGGGCCCGCTGGCGGAAACCTGGGGTGAATACAGATCGTTCAGTGTTGGGGCGCGGATATCGACCGAGGTTGTGCCGCGGAAGCGCACACTGTCGTTCACATGCCAGTCCAGACCGACCTTCCAGGTCTCGGCCGAACCGGAGATGCTGTAATTGGTGTAGCGGCCCGCCACGTCGGCGGTCAGGCTCTGGATCAGCGGAACATCCTTGAGCAGCGGGATACCCACTTCGCCCGAAAATTCCCAGACATTCATCGAAGCCTTGACCGACGGCAGGGTGTTGTTGTCCCACAAGGTCTGGGTCACGCTGGCCTGGTTGGTGACGAAACCCTTGCCGGCGTTGTTGCCGCAAAGGCGCAGGCCGGTGCAATTGACCACCTGGGTCGGCGAGGCATTGGAATCGATCGTATAGTCGAGCCAGCGCATTTCGCCCGCCAGCGCCACGCGGACCGGACCAGCCGGCAACTGGAAGACCTCGCCCGAAATGTCGAAGGCGATATCGTCCATGATGTTGGTCTCGGCGAAATGGGTGTTCCGCGACCAGTAATCGACTTGCTGCTGCGTCGTCACATTGTTGCCGAAGGTGTTGATCGGCACGCAACCGGGATAGAGATCGCCGAACTGGGCAATCGCCGCCGCCGTATTGTTCCAGCACTTCAGCGTGCCGTTCTCAATCACCGCATCCTGCGCCGCGTCGTGGAACTGGTTGTTGCCGTTATGGACGCCGGTGGTCGAAAGACGGGTTTCGCCATGGGTGTAATGCGCGTTCCAGCCAAAATCCTTGAACGCCACGCCGCTCACACCGGTGGTCGAGATGATGTTGCGCGTGACATTGTTGGTTGCGCGGACGCGGTCCGGGGAATTGTACCATTCCGACACCGTGAAGGTATTGCTGCCGTCGGTCGCCCAGTTGGGGTTGGTGCCGCTATTGTCGCCCAGCAACACGCGGGTCGCGGCCGGAAGCAAGGCATTGTTCTTGAAATAGGTGACGGTCTGGCGGCTGGCCTCTTGTTGCATCGGGAAGAAATAATTGAAGACATTGGCCTGGGCCAGCGAGAGCTGGGTGAAGAAATTGGTGTCGTCATCGATGTTGTAGCTGAAGCGGCCGAACGCCGTGGCGTTCCTGGTGGCGCCAAAGATCGACGTGTTGTTGACATGGGCGCAGGTCGGACAATTTTGCGCGATCGCGGTCTGACCCGGAGGTATCACGCCGTAAAAAATGGCCGTGGGTATGCCGGGCTGGCCGAACTCGAAACCGTTGACCGAACAGGCCAGGGAAAGACCGCTTGCCGTGCTGTTGCAGCCGATCTTGCCGGCCTGGGTTGAAACCGTCTGGCCGGCCTGCGCGATATTGGTGACCGGCGCGGCGGCAGTGCTGCCGGTATTGTAGGAGCCCAGATTTTTCGCGCCCGACGGGCGGGCTTCCTTCCGGACGGTGTCCTGGCTTTGATATCCGATGGCGCCTTCGATATGGCCCCTGCCGCCGAACAGGCTGGTGCCCGCCGCCAGATGCAGCTTGTATTGGAAACCATCGGCATAGGTCGAAATGCCGGCATTCGCGTCGTATTTGATGCCCTCGAAATTCTTGTCGAGGATGAAATTGACCACGCCGGTGATGGCGTCGGAACCATAGACCGACGAGGCGCCGGCGGTGACGACGTCCACGCGGGACATCAGTTGCTGCGGCAGGGTGCTGATATCGACGCTGCCGTCCTGGTTCGCGGCCGGAAGGCGCATGCCATCCAACAGGACCAGGGTGCGTTGCTGGCCGAAATTGCGCAGATTGAGGAAGTTGCCGCCGCCATTGCCGCCGGCATTGCCGGCGTTACGCTGGGTCGCGCTATTGATGAAAACCGGCAGCTTGTTCAAAGCGTCACCCAGATTGCTGGGGGTGGTGGCCAGGAGCTGCTCGGTGCTCACCACGGTCAGCGGCGTGGGGGAGTTGGCGATATCGGAAATGACGCGCGAGCCGGTGACAACGATGGTCTCCACCGGGCCCTCTTGCGTCCCCTGCCCGCCCGCTCCCACCGGTTGGGCGCAGACCGGATAGGTGAAGAAACTGGCGATCAGCGCCAGGACGGAAACGGTGGATTTTGAATCGCGAAGCATGACTTCTCCCTCTGTGTCGCAGCGTCTTTTCTGCCGGGAGATGGAAACGGCCCCCTGCGCAGTGACATCGCCGGAGAAGCCTGTTCCCTCGAGCATCAACTGCAACGCCTCGGGAACCGTGTACGAACCTTTGACCGGATTGCTCCGGACCTGGGCCAGTGCGTAAGGGTAAAGAACCACCACTCCCGTCTGCCGCGATAAGGCAGGCAGGGCTGACATAAGATCCGACCCCGAAATATCGACGTTATATTTCGAGGCCTGCGCGTAGGTCGGTTCTGCGAAGGCCGGTTTTGAAACTGCCAGACATCCGCAGAGAGCCACCGCCGCGAGCGTCTCTCCCCTAAACTTCATTCTCTGACCCAGTGGGTTGGCACGTTCTGCCTTCACACCGGCCTTATGGTGATTGAGACCGGCCAGGCCACCAATCCACCTAGTGGGCCGCACAAGAATTTTGCAAAGGACCGCGATTGTTACCATTTTACAACAAGCCGCCCCCACGGCTCGAGTGAAATCAGGCGATGGAATCGCATGACGTGCGAAGCCGGTCGAAAGAAATGTTAGCGGCCCGAAGTGTCTTTGTTGCTCACCGAAGTGAGGCGGACATGGCGCGCATCGATCCACTCGGCATGCACGCCGAAATTATTCTCCAAGGCGGCGAAGATGGCGTCGGTTTGGTTGATATTGAAAGCGCCGCCGACCGGCAGGTCCCGCAGCTCGGGGTTTGCGATTTCGATTTCGATATCGGAATAGCGGCTGATATCGGCAAGCACCTCCGATAGCGGCTGTCCGGAATAGATCAGCTGGCCCTGCCGCCAGGCCAGTTTCTGGTCCAACACGGCATCAGAGACGGTTTGAGAACGCTCGATCTTCTGGCCGAACACGACATCGCGCCCCGCCTCGAGAATTCCCAGGCTTTTCGCGTCATCGGAAATCGCTCTGCCGGCCGCTCGGGCGGAAATTTCGACGCTGCCTTTTGTGACGCGGACATTGACCAGACCCTTGTCCAGCAGATGGACGGCGAAGGCCGTGCCGATGTCGCGCACCACATAGCGGTTGGCATAGACCGTGAAGGGACGCGCCTTGTCGTGCACGACGTCGAAATAAGCCTCTCCCTGCACCAGATGAACGTCGCGGCGGTTGCCCAAAAGCTCCACCTCGATCCGGCTGTTGGTGTTGAGGGTTACGGCCGTGCCGTCGGCCAAGGTGAACTGTTTTTGGCCGCCAATCGCGGTTGCATAAATTTGTTTGCCCGACGGATGGGGCGCCACATGACTCTGCCGGCTTGCGGGACGCTGCGGGATGTCCTGCAGGAAAAAACCGCCGACCATCACCAGTGCCACAAGCGAAGCCGCCAAGGCCGGCAGCCAGAGAGTCGTTCCCGAAAAGGCCGGCGCCCGCACGGCCTGTTCGCCCAAATCCCGCTCGGCCCCAATGGAAGCCGTCAGGTGGCCAAGCTGGTCGAATTCCGTCCACAAGCCGCCATACTCCGCGATCGCCTGGCGATGAAGCGCGCTGCGGTTCAGCCAGGCCTGGAAGTCCGCCTGATCCTTGGCCGAAACATCGCCCGCATCGAAGCGCGCCACCCAGGCGGCCGCCTCGGCGTCAAGCGCTGCCATATCGGGAAAGGCAAGGATTTTGCCGTTGTCACTCATTACACACTCAACCCCAGCATGGCGCTACTCTATCATCTTGGCTTTAACAAAGGGTGCTGGAGCGTCTTCGCCCCCTTGGTCGGACACACCGCCATGCGCCCGCATATAGGCCTTGCACCGCACCAGTCCCAGCGCGACATGGTTTTCAACCGTGCGGACGGAGATGTTAAGCCGCGCCGCAATCTCCTTTTGCGACAGGCCTTGCATCTTGCGAAGGATGAACACTTTGGCGCATTGCGGCGGCAGGGCGGCAATCGCGCGCGCGAGCATGCGAATACGTTCGCGACCATCGACTGCATCATCCACCGCGACTTGACTGCTGTCTTCTAGGACCGCCTGGCCCTCGAAATCCCCTAGGGGCGTGGTTGTCGCGGCCTGTAGCCGGGCCAGCTCATTAAGCGCCAAGTTCCTGGCAACCTTGAACAAAAAGGCTTTGGGAGATTCGATTGTCCGATGCGATTCGGCGGCAAAGGCGCGCAGAAAGGCTTCCTGCGCCAGATCATCGGCCCCTTCGCGGGATTTGATGAAGCGTCTCAGGAAGCGCTTCAGCGCCGCCTCATTCTCCAGATACGCATCAAGGATGGCCGACATTTATTTTTTGCCTTCGACCGGCTTTCCTGCCCGGCGTCAGGCTTAGCACAAACATTCCGGGCCGACAAAATGCGCGAGCGCTTGGTAAACGCTACTTCAGATATCGCGACGCGAACTGGATGAAGGCCGGCCAATTGGGCGCCGGTGTGTGGCCATATTGATGCTGGCGAAAGGCCACCGCGCCGCTGTCGAGCGTGGTGTTCATGGCCGGGAATGTGCCGGTGCCCAATCCCTTGCGCCCTTGCACCTCCCAAGCCGGACTTGCCGCCGCCGCCGCCATGAACATGCCTTGCGCATCCTGCCAGGCATCGCCCGGCGCATAATCGGGATCGGTGATCAGCGCGCCGCCGCCGATAAAGACCGCGCGCGGCGCCACCAGGGCGATGAATTGATGCGCGTCCACCGGCATCTCGTCGGCGCCGTGACCCACCGCGCCGTATTTCAGGAAGTTGCCGGCGAACCAGTGAAATTCATTGGGCGCGGTGAGATTGGCGGTGGACTCGCCATAGTTGCGGCGATAGGGCGCCGCCCCGCCCGCGCCGGAGGAGGAAATGAATCCGACCGCGATGCGCGGATCGTCCACCATCGCCACCATCGCCGCCTTGCCGCCTCGGCTGTGGCCCATGATGCCGATTGCCTTGGCGTTCACATCGCCATCGGTTTGCAAGTAATCGATCGCCCTGCTGTCCGACCAGGCCCAGGCACGCAGCACGCCCCAATCGCTGAGGCTGCGCGGCTGACCTTTGTTGACCAGGCCGATAATGCCCTTGTTCAAGCCCGCGGCATTGTCGGCCTGGACATCGGTGTTGTTGACGGTGACGAAGCCCCAACCCTTGTCCAGCAGCAGCTTGGCGGAGTCCGGAACATCGCTGGGCGCCGACATCAAATGCACCGGCTGTCCCGGCAGCGGCGCGGGACGCGGCGGACGCGGACGCACCAACCCGCCGCCGATGATCACCGGCACCTTGCGCCCCTTGGTTGCCACGGGTGTCACCACTTCCAGCTTGATGTCGACGGTGATGGCCGGATAGGCGGAATTGTCGACATGGCCGGTGACGCGCTTGACGATGGCGGGCACACCTTGCACGTCCATACTGTCCACGCCATCGACATGCCAGGTGACTTTGGGAATGCGCGCCGGATAGCGGCCATAGACCTGGTCATCGAACAGTTGCTTGAGCTCGGCGCGGCGTTTCTGCCAACCGGCCGCCGTCGTCACCTTGGCGCCATCCTGCATCGCCATCAGCTGCGGCCAGGCGGGATTGGGATTGGCCAGCGCCTCATCGTAATTGGCATTACCGGGCTTGCCGATGTCATAGGCGGTGAGCGGCTTGCGCATTTCGGCGATGCCCAGCAGCTTCATCTCCCGCTCGCGTTCCTGGATCGAAGCCTCGCGGATCGCGGCCAGCTCCGCCGGACTGGGCAGCACGCTCTGCGCCATGGCGCCCGTGCCTATAAACAGCAAAGCGATCAGCAGAGATGTCTTGATGGATCTTTGAGGCATCTTTCGATCTCCGAACGGCGATGGTACCGTTCGCATCGTCATATTTTCCGGGACGATTTGCCAGCGCCCGTTATCGAAGGCCAAAATGACAGACCTCAATCGCCGCGCCTTCACCGCCACCGGCGCGGCTCTGGCCGCTACCGCACCTGCGAAGGCGGCACAGACCCTGACCGTGCGCCAAGTGCTGGACCGCATGCGCGGCCAGATTGGCACCGAATGGTTCGAGCGCGGCGTGGACAAGATTGTCGCCGGCGATCCCGACACGGTCGTCACCGGCATCGGCACCACCATGATGGGCACCTTCGACGCCATGAAGGCGGCGGTGGCGGCCAAATGCAATCTGGTGATCACCCATGAGCCGACCTTCTGGTCGCATCAGGACACCGTCACCCAGTTTGCCGACGACCCGCTCTATAAAGTGAAGCTGGCCTATATGAAGGCGCACAATCTGGTCAGCTTCCATTTCCACGACCATTGGCATGCCAAGAAGCCGGTGGACGGCATTCACCAGGGCATGGCGGACCGCATGGGCTGGAGCCGCTATCTCAAAAATCCTTATGACCGGCATATCGACCTGCCGCCCACCACTCTGGGCGGATTGGCGCGGGAGTTTCAGAAGAAGCTGGAGAACCGCACCTTGAGGGTGGTGGGCGATCCCGATCTCGCGGTCAAACGCATCGCGGTGAGTTGGGGCTATTGCAGCATGCTGCCGGGCGCGCCCATGCTGGCGGGCGATTGCGATGTGCTGGTGATCGGCGAGTGCCAGGATTGGGACTTGATCGCCTATGCCCAAGACCTGGTCCAATCGGGCCGCAAGAAAGGTCTGATCGTGCTGGGCCATATCCTGTCGGAACAATGGGGCATGGAATATTCCGTGCCCTGGCTCAAGGGCTTTGTGCCGGAAGTCCCGGTCAAATTCCTGCGCCTGGCCGAGCCTTATTGGAATTTGAAAAAGCCGGTGTTCGAAATAAATACCAAGGGGCTGCCGTGAGCGATCTCACCGCCCTGCAATTGATCCAGCGCGTGCTCGCGCAAAGCGGCGCGACAGGGCGCCCGCAGACGGTGGACCATGTCTCGGCCGGCGATCCCACCCAGGCGGTGAACGGCGTCGCGGTGATGACCCAGGCCACCTTGCAAGGGCTTCGCCAGGCCGCCGATGCCAAGGCCAATCTGGTCTTTACTTACGATCCCGCCTTCTGGGCGACCGGCGATGATCTCACCCGCATGGAGACCGACGCGCTGTTCCTGGAAAAACGCGACTTCATCCGTTCGCACAATATGGTGGTGTTCAATCTGCACGACCGCTTGCGCGACTCCATGCCCGACCGCATCGCCGCCGGCATGGGTCAGGCGCTGGGCTGGCAGCCCGAGACCGGCAACGTCAACCTGTTCCGCCGCCCGCCGACGACGCTGCTGGCCCTGGCGCAGGAGCTGGGCAGCAAACTGGATGATAAAACCTTGCGCGTGGTCGGCGATCCCGCCTTGCCGGTCACAACCATCGCCACCAGCTTCGGCAACACCCAGCAGATACCGGGGCTCGCCTTGCTCAACAGCCCGATCGACGTCCTGGTCTGCGGCTATGCCAGGGAATGGGAAGTGGTGGAATATTGCCAGGACATGATCTCGGCTGGCGTGAAGAAGGCTGTGATACTGCTGGGCGAAAACGCCTCGGTCCAGGCCGGCATGAAATTCAGCGCCGACTGGATCAAGACCGTAATCACCGAAGTACCCGTGAGTTTTGTTCCCCTCCCCGAACCTTATTGGATTCTCTGATGATGCGCGCGACGGCACTTTGTTGTTTTCTGGGCCTGCTGTGTCTTGCGCCCGCCTATGCGCAAACCAAGCCTCTCCTAGGCGCCTGGGAAATCGTGCCCGCGCAGGGCGAACCGGTGGCGCGGGAGGAAGCCGGCTTTGTCGAATTGGGCGGCAAGTTTTTCCTGATCGGCGGCCGCCGCGAAAATCCCGTCGACATTTTCGATCCCAAGACAAACAGCTGGACCAAGGGCGCGGTGCCGCCGATCGAGATCCATCATTTCCAGCCGGTGGCGTTCGAGGGCCGCATCTATGTCATTGCGGCGATGACCGGGCCCTTTCCCCATGAAACGCCGGTTCCTCACGTCCTGATCTACGATCCGGCCAAGGATCAATGGAGCAAGGGCGCGGACATTCCCGCCGAACGCCGGCGCGGCGCGGCGGGTGTCGCGGTGCATGACGGCAAAATCTATACCGTGGCGGGAATCTTGGATGGCCATTGGGCCGGCACCGTCGCCTGGTTCGACGAATTCGATCCCAAGACCGGCCAGTGGCGGATCTTGCCGGACGCGCCCCATGTGCGGGATCATTTTTCCGCCGAGATGATCGGCGGCAAGCTCTATGCCGCCAACGGCCGTTCAAGCTCCGTCGCCACCAAACAGTCCTTCGATCTGGTGGTGAAGGAAGTGGATGTGTTCGATTTCCGCAGCCGAAAATGGTCCAGCCTGCCGCAAAACCTGCCCACCTTGCGCGCCGGCGGCATGACGGCGGTGGTGGGCACCAGGCTGGTGGTGATCGGCGGCGAAAGCGCGACGCAAGTCCCCGCCCATGCCGAAGTCGAGGCCTATGACACGGCAAGCGGCCGGTGGGAGAGTTTGCCGCCCCTGGTCCAGGGGCGGCACGGCACCGGCGCGGTGGCCTATCAGGGCCGGGTCTATACCGCGTCGGGGGCGGGAAACCGGGGCGGCAGCCCGGTCCTCTCAACCATCGAATCCGCGCCCATTCTTGTGCCAAAGTGATGGCTTGAACGGTCTGACTGGCATACCGGTTTGGCGCTGGTAAAACCGGCCCCCGGAAATGCTATAAGGCCGGTGCCACGAACCGTTCAAAGCCATGATCCTGCTTATCGATAACTATGACAGCTTCACCTACAACCTCTTCCATTACCTGGGAGAGCTGGGCGCGGAGGTGAAAGTCGTCCGCAATGACGAG
>CBHTTW010000076.1:0-9970 GCA_966096025.1 uncultured Alphaproteobacteria bacterium
CCGGTTTGGCGGGCTTGGCCCGGGACGCGACATCGCCGCAGCTTGCCGCCAGTGCCGCGCAGCGCCGCCGGAAAGCATCAAGCCGCTCGCTGTTCATCAGGTCCGCCAGCACGGTGCGGCGGGCCCACAATTCCTCCACCTGCAAGCGGCGCAGAATTTCGGGCGGCAAATCGTCTTGAGCGGATATCAGGTCTGTTTCAATCATGGACATGGTTACGGGCTGGGGCATTGGTTCTCTGATCGCAATGCATTCCATGTGCCATGACTGGGCCTATTGTTGTTACACGCGAGAGTTGGAAACGCGCGCGCCCAAGCGCGACGCGAGGCCGGAACCATCTTTACTATGAACCCCATCCACGGGCCCTTGCCGCCGCAAATATGCTATTGCTTGTCGGTCAGCAGTGAGTCGGGGGTTAACCAAATGCATTTCCTTTCCAAAGCAATGTTGGGCGCGGCGTTTGCCGCCGCCCTCGCGACCTCGGCCCAGGCCGGCACCATTGTCGCCAGCGCGACGGGGCTCGCCAGCCCGGCCTCGACCATCACCTTCGAAGAAGTCCTGCTGGCGCCGGGCGCCGCGGTGACCAACCAATATGCCGGTCTTGGCGTGAGCTTCTCGGCCAACACCTTTTACACGCCGCAAACCGGCTTCGGAAATGTCCAGGGCAATGACGTGGGCAACTTCCCCACAATGGGCGGCCCCTTCTTCACGCCGACCGTGCTGAGCTTTACTTCGGCCCAGTCGGATGCCGCCTTCGCCATGGCGTCCAACGGCACCAACTACCTGTTCGAAGCCAAGCTCGGCGGCGGCCTGGTGGAAAGCTTCCAGTCGACCGTCGACACCAGCGGCGTCTTCTTCGGCTTCACGGGCATCAACTTTGACTCCATCACCATCACCAGCCTGGCCGACGATGCCTGGCTGCTCGACACCATCCAGTTGAGCTCGGCGGTGAGCGAAGTGCCCGAACCGGCGACCCTGGCGCTGTTCGGCGCGGGCCTGGCCGGTCTGGCCGCCCGCCGCCGCAAACAGGCCAAGGCCTAAGCCTTCACTTTCATTCCAAGTGGAAAAAGGCGGTCTTCGGGCCGCCTTTTTCATTTGTGCCGCCCGGGCTTTTTGTCATTGCGGCGAACGCGGCATGACAGCGACGCGCGGAGTGCCTTGGAAGGCGCCAAACTGCTATATTGCAGTGCAACAAAAACATTTGACACGACGGTTTTATTGGGTCAGCATGATGTTGCACCGCGATATTCGAATCCAGACGGTGGCCGGGTGAGACGCCTTAAACATTGTCGTTATAGGAGATCCCCCATGCGTCCTGCCCTCACCATCACCGCCCTTTTCGTCCTCGGCCTCACCACTGCGGCCCAGGCGGAAACCCCAACCTTGAACTCGCGCATCCAGCAAGCCGCGGAAAATGTCTGCGAGCCGTTGGCCGGCCCGCGCACCACCTCGCTGGTTTACAAGAAGTGGTACGCCGACTGCGTTACCCAAGCCACGTCCAAGATCACCGCGAGTGTCGCGGCGTCGCGCGGCACCAGCACCGCACTGCTGAGCAAGTAACGCCGGTCAACGGCAACGTGTCATTCCCTCACCCAAAACAAAAACGGCGGCCCAGGGGGCCGCCGTTCTCGTTAAGCCATTCGTGACCGTATCAGGCCTTCTTGCGGCGGCGCAGGGCGGCCGCGCCGGCAAGACCGGCGCCGAACAGGGTCAGGGTGATCGGTTCGGGCACTTCCTGGATGATCAGGGCGCCATCGCCGGTCCCGATCACGCCATGCCAGATGCCGGTGATCGAGTGATCACCCGCGCCAAGAGCGAACAGGCCCGTGGGGTAATCGCCGCTGGCCAGGGCACAACCGAGGTCGGAGTTGCAGTTGCTGGCACTCGGATTGCCAAGGCTGGTCGAGCCCAGGAGATTGCCGAAGTCGTACAAGGTGAACCAGTCGCCCGACACCTGCGCGTCAGTGATGAAAAGATTGGCCGGACCGCTCAAGTTGAAGGTCCAGGGGCCGGCATCCAGCGCCACAGCCGAGGGGTTGGTCAGGGCACCGAGCTGCGGCGCGCCCAGCGGGCCGTCGACTTGACTGAAGCCAAACTGGTACCAGGTGTTGGTGCTGAGAACCGCGGCAGAGGCCGGAGCGGCCGCCAGGCCGATGACACCAGCCAGCAGGGCTCCCATGAGTGTGCGTGCTTTCATTACTCTCCCCTATCTATCCAGCGCAAAGACGCTCGAAAGTTCTCACCACGCAATACTTGTGCCAAAATGGGCCGTCAAGGAAATACAATGGTTTACGCACTGATTCGCGAATCAGATGTAAATGACACTTACATTTTTTGAGCGCGAGCCGTGCCCTGCGGCGACGATCAGCGCCCTCTTATCATTCCCGCGAAGGCGGGAATCCATCTGTCAAACGCGCCATGGATGCCCGCGTGCGCGGGCATGACAGTCGAGTGTATTGAAGCTCCTTCCCCGCCTCAGGCCACGCTTGGTGGCATGGCCTTGCGGCGTTCGCCGGGGCGAAAGGTCCACTGGACCTTTCGCTAATTCCGGCTCACCCGCCCAGCGCCCCGGACGGCTTTTCCAACGCGAACTGCAAAGGTTCAGGCGGCCTTCGACTTCTTCTTCCGGCGCACCAACATCGCCGCACCGCCCAGGCCCAGGACCATGGCCAAGGTCGACGGTTCGGAAACCGGCGTGGTTTGCAGGTCCAGGAACGCGGCCGTGGCCAGCGCGGGTTGCGCTCCGAAGATCGCGAACAATTGCTCGTTGGCGAACGGGCCGCTGACGGAAAGCAGCGAACCGCCGATCGCGAAGCGGTTGTCGGTCAGGCTCTGCACCGCGGAGTTCAGGCCGGCAATGGCGTCCTGCGACAGGATCACCGAGAATTGCGCAATGGTGCCCGGCGCGACAACGGCCGTGCCATAGCTCTTGCCGTTGCCCAGGTCGGCCCAGACGCCGGCATTGAATTGCGCGGAGAGAAGGCTGTTGATGCTGCCGGTATAATCGAACAGCCCCAAGGTCTCGCTGTCCGAAGAGGTGTTGACGCCATTGCCGCCGTAAAAGGTCAAGGTCGCGCCGGTCACGGTCTGGCCGGCCAGGCTCGCCAGATTGAAGGCGAGAAAATTGTGATAGATCGCGCCGCTGAGATTGCTGGAACCGACATTGATATTTTTCACGCCGGCCGTGAAACCCGAATCCGTGTACCAGCCGCTGTCGAAACTCTGGATCTGGGCGGCGGATGCGGCGCCCGCACCCAGCGCCGAAAACAAAATGGCGGCGGCGACCGTCTTTACGATACGCATTTTGAAATTCCCTCATCGATTGCTGTCAATGAAGGACTGCTTAACCGCGCAACGTATCAGCCCGATGACACTCCAGGCGGTGAATCCCGGCAACATTCATACTGAACCGGAAATGGGCTTTGAAACGAACTGCGGTCAGTCCGCGTCGTCCATCGGCTGGAATCCTTGCCGCAGGTCCGGCGGATATCGCGGATCGCCGAATATTTTCCGGCCCAAGACGCCGATCGAAGCCAGCAATATGCAAAGGCCGAACAAGCCAAACGTCACCATGGCCGCATAATATATAAAGTGCTCCGTTTTCGGGTTCACATATCCGGCACCCATCAGACAGTTGCGATGATACGGAACGTAATATGTGTTGCCGAGCGCCGGTTCCGGCTTGGGTGTGCATCCTTCCGTCCGTATCGCAATTCGAGCGGGTAATGCGAGCAGGAAAGTCGCGGCAACGGTCGCGCAAGCAGGACCCAGGACGATCCACCTGTAAGCTCCGTCCATACTGAAAAAATAGGCGATGCGCTCGCGCCTGGTTTTTTGCAGGTCTTTCTGGTTCACGGGAAACGCCCCAAGCCGCCGCACCCGTTTTGATCTATTTCCATTCGCCCAGAAACTTCACCAGCTGATCCTTCCACAGCCGGGCCATGCCGGTGGTGCCGTGGCCGCGCGTATCGGCCGAGGCCGGGATCAGAAAATGCCGGCCCTTCTTCAGTTGGGCGATGCCGCGCGCCATCAAGCCGGTCTCCATCGGATTGCGCTCGTCATCGGCGCTGGTGACGGCCAACAGCGGCGCGGTGATGGCGGCCAGTTTCGGCGCCGGGTCGTAATCGCGCGAGGCGTCGAACTGATAGATCACATCATTGGCATCGCCCGTGACGGGCGCCGCCAGTTGCGCCTCGACCAACTTGTCGCCCGCCGCGGCGTTGGGGGCGCGCTTGATCAGGCCCAGGGTGCCGCCGCTGGTGCCGAAGCCGAACGCGGCATTGGCGATCTTCAAGGAGCGGGGCTGGCTTGCATAGTCGCCATTGTTCCAGGCGGGATCGGATTTGATGGTCTCGATCACCATGCGCCGGGTCAGCCAGTTGCGGCCCGACATGGCGGCGGGTGTGGCGGCCAGCGGCACCAACCCGTCCATGAAATCGGGATAGGCCTCGCCCATCACCCAGGTCAGCATCCCGCCCATCGATTGGCCCATCACCAGGCGGACATGTTTGACCTTCAATCCTTCGGTCAGCAAGCGGTGGGTCGCCACCACCATGTCGTCATAATTGTAGCGGGGAAATTTCATCTTCAACCCATCGGACGGCTTGGCGGATTTTCCCGCCCCCACCATGTCGGGCAGGATGATGAAAAACTTGTTTGCATCCAGCGGCTGGCCGGGCCCGAACAATTGGCCGCCGAAATCCGGCGACAACAGGCCCGCGCCATTGCCATTGGTGCCGTGCATGATCAGCACCGCGGGCGATTTGGGATCGCCCAGGGTGATGTAGTGCATCGACAGCGAAGCCAGCTTGGAGCCGTCATGGAAGGTGAAGTTGCTGAGGATAAAGTCGCTTTCCTTGCGCTCCTGATTTTGACCTTGGGCGGCGGCGGCGCAGCAGCCAAGAGCGATGCACAGAAAACCCAGCGCGACAGATCGCAAGACGCTCATGGCCCACTCCCGCTTGACCGGCGGGGGCAAGGTAATCGGGGGCCGCGTCCTCTGCAAATAGGCCGGCGGCCGTCAGCTCACCGCTCGATCCGCTTGCAGTTCTTGGTGCAGGGGACATATTTCGGCATGCCGCTGGGATAGCTTTTGCCGTTCAGATGCAGCATGCCGGTCAGCGCGTCGAACGTCAGCGTCTCGCCCTTTAGCGCCGCCCCCGGAATCTCCGGGCCGGTCGCCAGGTAGACATTCCCCTTCAAGGTTATGGTCTTGTGCTCCGCCATGTCGGTGTCCAGCCGAAAATCCATCACCGCATCGTCGGCCTGCGCAAAGCCATAGGGAAAATGCATCACCACATATTTGTACTGGACATTGTTTTTGTCCTTGGGCGGGCCGTTGAATTTATCATCCTGACCCGATTCAAGGCTCATGGTCAGGGTCGGGCCATTTTCGAACGCCGCCATGGCCCAGAAGTATTTTCCGGTGAACCCCGGATGCGCCGTTTGCGCCGGCTGCGCCGCCCAGGCGCCGACACCGGCAAAGCCTGTCAGCGCCGCAACCAAACAAATGCCGCTCCAGCGCCGCGCCGGTCCCGGGGCGGCGAATTTCAGCGACGCAACCCGTTCGGTCAGCGGATGTTCGGCGCCCGGCCAACCGCATCCCAGCGGCGACACTGCGCCGGGCATATGCGATTTGACCAGGGCGTTGGCATAGTCGATCCGCGATACGCAATTCAGCGCGGCGGCATCGCAGGCCAGTTCCTGGTCGCGCCGCATCCAGCTCGCGCCGATATGCACCAGGGGATTGAACCAGCACAGGCAGCGCAGCAGCGCCACCACGGCATTGATGCGCGCATCCTGGCGCGCCAGATGCGCCTGTTCATGCGCCAGCACCGCCGCCTGTTCCGGAACGCTGAACCGGGCGGCAAAACCATGCGGGATCACGATGCGGGGCCGCCAGAAACCCGCCACCGCCGGTCCCGCCATGCCCTGCCGCTCGGCCTTGCAGAACTGAAGCTGCGCCCGCGCCATGAAAGCCAGCATCGTCGCCGCGCCGATGGCCCAGCCCGCGAACAGCAAAAGGCTCCAATCGAAGGACGCCCCGCTCGAGGAAAAGCGCGCGGCAAAGGATGTCTGCAAGACAGGTCCGGTGAAAAGCGGGATTTTGTCGGCGAAGGATTGCGTCTCCGCCGCAGCCATGCGCGGCGGCAACAGACAAGCCAGCGCCGCGACGGGCACCAGCAGCCACAGGGCATAAGCGACCGGGGCGCGGAAGACGGCGCGCACCGGGCGGCGCAGAACCGCGACCAGCAGGATGGCGGCACACATCGCCAGATTGATTTTCGCCAGGACAAACAGAAAGTCAGCCACGATCATCCTCCAACTCCGCAATCAGCTTTTTGAGTTTCCGCAAATCGGCGGCGCTCAAGGCGCGGGCCTTGGCGAAATGCGCCACCAAGGGCGCCACCTGCCCGTCGAACAGCCGATCGAGCAGGCTTTGGCTTTCGGCCTGCACATAATCGGCGCGCGCGATCAGCGGCCGGTAGAGATAGCCGCCCTGCCCGCGCGAACCGGCCAGCGCTTTTTTCCGCAGCAGGCGGGTGATCAAGGTGCGCACCGTTCCCGGCGCCCAGCCATTGGCGGGCCCCACCGCCGCGATGATCTGTTCGGGGGTCAAGGGCGCCTTTTTCCACAAGGCGGTCATGATCTGGCTTTCCGCCTCGGAGATGCCGATTTTCCTGCTCATGCCGCGACCATGATACATTTGTATTTTCGAGTCAAGATACAGATGTATTACGACTCGACAATTATGACCCGATGGGCCGCGATGCTTGCGCGTCCAGGAATGCGGATGCATTCTTCGTCCGGAGGCGAATCATGCGCGCACCGGTCAGGCTCGATATCGCACTGCTCTTTGCCTTCAATCCCGGGCTGGTCGAGGCGGCGCCACAGCGGCGGCGCGACGGCAAGGGCAGGTTCATGAAACTCCTGCCGGCAAAGGCCGCCCTGCTCTGCCGCAACATCAAGACCAAGAAATTCGCCCGCTGCGGACTGCCGGACACCGAGCCGGTGTCGTAAGCAAAGTTCCGCTTTAATACTTTCGTACAGCCGCGCTATCCCCTTGCCCGCGCGCTTTGCCGGCGCGTTCCGCGCTTACCTGCACGCCATCGCGGCAGCAGGCGGAAAAATCATGCGCTATTTTTTCAACATCATCGAAGGCACCGACGAAATCGCCGATCCGGAAGGCTCCGTCTTTCCCAGCGAGCAGGCGGCGCAACGCGAGGCATCGGCGGTGGTCGCCGATTTGCTGCGCGAATTTCCCGGCCGTTTCGGGCGCACATCGGTCCTGGAAGTGTTTTCCGAAGACAGGCGGCGCATCATCGCGCTTCCCATCCTGCCGGGCTCCTAGGCGACCGCCGCCGGCGCGGCGCACCGGCCGCTTCAGGGCCCGGACCGGCGGCCTGGAGCCGGATCGATTGCCGTACTAGTATAAGAGCACGGCCCAGAAGCATCTCTCAGCAGGAGAAGCACCATGAAAACCCTCGCCGCCCTCAGTCTTGCCGCCCTTCTCCTGCCGGCCGCCGCGTCGGCACAGCCCGGATCTGACCAATCCGGGGCCACGCGGATCGATATCGTCAACGGCAAATCGCTCAACCGCTCGCAATCCGTGCAGCCGCATGGCGTAACCGCCGCCGCCATGCTGTGCCTGCTTGATCACCAGGGCGACAGGTGCAAAATCGATTTCGCCGGGGATGCGTGGCGGGCGGCGCAAACCTGGCTGTTCTGGTCTCCGGGCAAGGACCTGTCGCTCGGCGCACTGGTGTCGGCGGAATATGCCTATACCCAGGCGCAGAATGCCTACACCACCAATTTCGCCCATGGCAGGGCGGCCGACGTCTATTACGTGAAATACAAGCACCAGGATTATACTTTTTATCTCGTGCCGCCCGGCGAGGACGGCAAGATGGTTTATATGCTGGTGCGAAGCGGTACGCCGGCCGATGAGAAATCGGAGCCGGTCGGCCTCAGCCGCATTCGCTGAGCGCCCACCACCAAATGGTCACATTCCCGCCATGCCTTGCCCGGAACTTCCGGAACCGGGCCCGCGTTTTTTATAAATGCGAACGCTCAATCATTTGGATGAAGAACAGATTCAACGCTCGGCGGAAGCGTTGATACGGACACACGGCAGCAATGCCGGCATGGTCTGCGCGCAAACCGCGGAACGATGGATGAAGCGCGGCGATCCGCATGCGGCGGAGCTGTGGACCAAGTTCATGCATGCCTGCCGCAAACTGTTGGACGCGGCGCCTAAGCGGTGAACCGCTCGACCGCCAGAAGGATCATGCCCCAGACGCTCAGGCAAAAAGCCAGGGTGCACCAGGTCACGACAACGCGCGGATAATGCTGCACCGGTGCTTCGGATTCTGTCACTGTGGGCACGGCATCCGGAACGATGAGCGACAAGTTTGCGGCGCGACGGGACATGGGCATCTCCTGCCCCGATCATCGCCAGCCGCGCCCCAATCGATAGTTCGCAAATATACTTAGGTAAGGAGCGGCCGGCGAAGCCGGACAAATCGATCCAGTGGATCGATTTGAGCAACGAACGCCGCAGCGCCGCGTCGCAGCAATCGCCTGCCGGCGTGCCTGCGCCCGTCGTCTTCTTCATGGCCTTGGGATAGAATGGCGCATGCCCAAGGGACCCAGACGCGCCCTGATATGGCTGTCGCTTGCCGTGATCGCGGCTGCGGGGATCGCGGCTGTCTTGTACGCGCTGCTGCATGGGCCGCTGCCCGAATAGGCGGGCAGGACAATCAGGCTCACAAGAACAAAAGGGACCGGTGCCTTGCCCGATCCCTTTCGCCCGATCTCCAAGAGAGCCCAAGCCTCTTGCATCGCCACTCTGCCGCAAACTGTTGAACCGGCGCCTAATTCAATCCCGCACAGGCTTAGGTAGATATACAGACGGGGTGTGCGCTAACGTACTGCCGCTGCGCCATTGCGGGACGGGATCCGTAAAATGCAATCGATTCAGTTTTATTTTGCGGCATCCGTGATCGCGCTCATGCCGCAAAACGCGCGCGCCGCCGATGCGCCCGCCGCGCCCACGGGGCTCAGCTGGACCGAAGTGATGCGGATCGCCGACGCAAAATACAGCCGCGCGGTTTTTGTCGCGCGCGAAGGCGCGGTGGTGGACGGCTTCGCCAAATATTGGAACCGGCTGGTCTATACCGTGCCCCATCCCGTCGGCGTCTATGACAATGCGCCGATCGCGCCGGAAAACATCAAAGGCCAGGCGCAGTTCATCGAGATGTGGACCTTGCATCTGATGGACTGCAACAGGCAGACCGTCGCCACAAGCCGCGCCGATTTCTATGACACCGGCGGCAGGGTCGTGAGCCGCGGCTTGATCAACCAGGGCCCCACATCGATAGAGCCCAAATCGCTCCAGGCGCTGGCCGCCGACATCGTATGTCATTGATGTGACAGGCCTGCGCCAGGGGCTTTTCCTCCAAAAACTGTCCGATTGGTTTACAGTTTTTGGCAGTGCCACTTTATTAACCAATCAAGTATTTGAAAAATATAGGAATTTTTATGGCAAGAAGATGGCTCGATCCTTGCGTAATGATTCATTATTCAATTGCCGCCTGGGTTTGCCAGAGGCATCAGCATGGGGATGCAAGATGATGAACAAGATTTGGGCGATGGCTTCGGCCGCGGTGTTCGCCGGCTTTGTCGCCAGCACGGGACAGGCTTCCGCGCACGCGATTTCCATCGGTTTCACGAATTCGGGCCCCGGCTCGGTGACGGTCTGGCTGGGTACCTACTCCCATGGCGGCCATCACCTGGAAGGCAGCGCCAGCCTGATTGGCGCCTTGGGTACCGTCTACCCCCTGACCCTCATTCCCTTCGGCACCCTGACCGCCGACGGCCTGGGCGCCAAGCCCGTCGGCCTGATCGACGGCACCAACAATTGCTTCTCCCAATGGGATGAGAGCGGCTCCATTCCGTTCAGCCTGCCGCTGG